>NZ_JBCLUZ010000039.1:0-25371 GCF_039548395.1 Luteimonas changyuni | reverse complement strand
AGGCAGGGGGGATGCCCAGAGCCGGCCATGGATGGCCGGCGGCCGGAACTGGGAGCAGGATGCGCATATTCCGGCTGGGCATCCCCCCTGCCTCCACGGCGGGCAGCGCCCACCCTCCCGAAGCAATCACCCGCCCCTAAATCGGGAGAAGAACCAAGAAAGCGCCGCTCAGCGCGGCACGACGATGCCGCCAGGCACGCCCTGCGGCGACATCAGCACCTGCCACAGCTGGGTCCGCCGCATCCTGAAGGCTGCCATCGAGCAGCCCAGGTAATAGCGCCACATGCGCCGGAAGCGCTCGTCGTAGCGCGCCGGCAGCCGCTCCCACGCGGCTTCGGCGTTGTCGCGCCAGGCCTGCAGGGTCAGGTCGTAGTCGGCGCCGAAGTTGTGCCAGTCCTCGATCACGAACAGGCCCTCGCTGGCCTCCGCCAGCTGGCGCGCCGAGGGCAGCATCGAGTTCGGGAAGATATGGCGCGCGATCCAAGGGTCGGTGCGGCGACGCGAGGCGCTGCCGCCGATGCTGTGCAGCAGGAACAGGCCGTCCGCGGGCAGCAGCGAGCGCACAAGGTCGAAATAGCCGCGGTAGTTGCGCAAGCCCACGTGCTCGAACATGCCGATGGACAGCACCCGGTCGAAGCGTTCGCCGCGGAGCGCGCGGTAGTCCTGCAGGCGGAATTCCAGCGGCAGGCCCTCGCACAGCGCTTCGGCGAAGGCCTGCTGTTGCCGTGAGATGGTCGCGCCCACGCCGCTGACGCCGTACCGCTCCGCCGCGAACTTCAGCGCCTCGCCCCAGCCGCAGCCGATATCGAGTACGCGCATGCCGGGCCGCAGGCCGAGCTTGCGGCAGACCAGGTCAAGCTTGGCTTCCTGGGCGGCGTCGAGCGACTCCACCCGCCTGCCGTCACGGTCATGCCAATAGCCGCAGCTGTAAACCAGGCGGCGGCCGAGCATGGCGCGGTACAGGTCGTTGCCGAGGTCATAGTGGCGTTCGCCCACCGCGTAGGCGCGCCGCCCGAGCTGCAGGTTGAGCAGGCGCGCGGCGGCAGCGTCGCGAAGGTCGGCCCAGCCGGGCGCACGGCGGTCCAGCCCTGCCGCGAGCAGGCGGCCGATCAGCTGGTCAAGCGAGGACGTGTCCCACCAGCCATCCATGTAGGACTCGCCCAGGGCCAACGAGCCCCCGGCCAGCAGCCGCGCCGGCAGCCTGGAGTCATGAACCTGCATGTCCCAGGGCCTGTCGCCGCCCACGCGGACATCGGCGGAGGTCAGCAGGCCATGGACGCGTTCCCGGATCGGATGCATCACCGCCCCCGAAATGGCCCGGGACGATGCTAGCGCCTCGCGGCGGCGGGGGCCAACCCGGCCCGGCGCTCAGGTCGGCGCGAACAGGCTCCGGTACCGCTCCGAAACGTGCGGAAGCAGCACGCTGGCCGGCACGTCGACCGTCTGCACGCCATCGGAGTACGGTCCCACCTGGTAGGGCGGGAACACGAAGCGCAGCCCCCGCAGGCGGCCGTCGCCCCCCGGGAGCGGCTCGAAGTGGGCGAAGTTGGCCGCGTCCGGCCCGGTGCCCTCATCGATCATCCGCCCGCCGCTGCGCTGTAGTCGCGCCCGATCCTCGGGCTCGAGGTTCTCGTCGGCATCCAGGCGCTGCGATAGCGCCCCGTGCAGGGACTCGCGCACGAACGCGGAGACATCGTTCCAGGCATCCGGCCCTTCGACCAGGGCTTCGGCGCGGAGCATTTCGTTGCGACCCGGCAGCCACACGAAACGCGCGACCAGCGGCGCGCCGTGGGCACCGCCGGTATAGCTGGTACCCGTGGCCTGCACCGCCACCACTTCGGGCGACTCCATCACCATGTCGAATGGCAGCGACAGGTCGTAGGGGGCGCCGGCGCCGGGGGCTTCGGGGTCCCGCGCTTCAACCGCGTCCATCAGGTCGGCGCGGGCGGCATCCGCATACCGTCCAAGCTCCGCCGCCAGCCCCGGATGGCGATTGATGCCTGGCGGATAGCTGATGCCGATGATGTAGCGCGGGTCGGACTCCATCACGTCCTCGAGCACCCGCGGCTCCTCGCCCCCGGCATCCGCATCGGTGATGGCAGCCGCCGGATCCGGCGCCGGGCCGATTGCCGCGCCCCCCGGGACCTCGGCCTCGCGATGGCATCCGGCCACGGCCAGCGCCACCAGCAGGATCAGCGGCACGATGCGACAAGAGCGACGAATCATCTGGAACCCCCCGTTCAATCCATGGAAGGGCACAGGCTAGTGGCCCGGGCGTGACGCCGGTGCTTACGCCCGGACATGAAAAAAGCCCCGGACGTTGCCGTCCGGGGCTTCTTATGCAGCGATGTGCGGACCTTAGATGGCCTGCACTTCGTCGGCCTGCAGGCCCTTCTGGCCCTGCACAACCTTGAACGAAACCTGCTGGCCTTCCTGCAGCGACTTGAAGCCGGTGCCCTGGATCGAACGGAAGTGGACGAACAGGTCCTGGCCGCTCTCAGGCGTGATGAAGCCGAAGCCCTTGGCGTCGTTGAACCACTTGACGGTGCCGGTCTGACGATCGGACATGGTGTTACTCCTTGAACAGTTTTGAAATGACACGGTCCGCAAGCGGATCCGAGACTGCGAAGCAAGGGGTAGCACAGGAACGATGGAGCGGATCGTCGGAAGCTGGCGCAAACGCCTTGTAACCTTGGATCTACCGCACCGGAGCCACGATGTACCGTGATCCCGCTTTGAACAGTGGGCGAACCATACCGCAAATTCGATGGCAAATGTGAACGGCGTGTACCGTTCGTCGCCATGGTGGCCCCGGGTGAACCTTTACCAGGCCTCCTGCTGCGGCAAAAGGACCTTCAGTTCGGCGTCGCTGAGGTTCCGCCAGCGCCCGGGCTTGAGGTGGCCGAGCTGGACCGGGCCCACGCGCACCCGCACCAGCCGCTTCACCCGATAGCCGAAGTGCGCCGCCATCAGTCGCACCTGCCTGTTCAGCCCCTGCACCAGGGTGATCCGGTAGCCGAAGCGGCCGAGCTTCCGGGTCCTGCATGGCAGGGTTGTCTCGCCGTGGACCGGCACCCCGCGGGCCATGCCGCGCAGGAACTCGTCGGTGACCGGGTTGTTCACCGCCACCAGGTATTCCTTCTCCAGCTTGTTTTCCGCGCGCAGCACGGCGTTGACGATATCGCCGTTGCTGGTCATCAGGATCAGGCCCTCGGAATCCTTGTCCAGCCGCCCGATCGGGAAGATGCGCTGCTGGTGGCCCACGAAATCGACGATATTCCCGGCGACACCGGACTCCGTGGTGGAGGTGATGCCCACCGGCTTGTACAGGGCGATGTACACGTGCTTGCGCTTGTCCGGCGCAGTGACGCGCGGGCGCAGCGGCTGGCCGTCAAGCAGGACGGTGTCGCCTTCGCCGACCTCGGCGCCGATCCGCGCACGCATGCCGTTGACCGTGACCCGGCCCTCGCCGATGAGGCGGTCGGCTTCCCGGCGCGAGCAGGCGCCGGTTTCACTGATGTGCTTGTTGAGGCGCATGGCCGTCGGCACTGACCGAGGTTGAAAAGGGGCGCAAGTCTGGCAGATCACGCGCCAGAGCGCGCGGCGCGTTTCAGTCCAGCACGTCGGCGTACTCGGGATGGCGGCCTGCCCAGGCCTCGGCGTAGGCACAGAGCGGGCGGACCTTCCAGCCTTCGGTCCGGGCGTGGTGGAAGGCGGCTTCCACAAGCTTGCCGGCGATGCCGCGCCCGCCAATGGCCTCGGGCACCCGGGTGTGGGTGATGTGCATGCGGCCATCGGCCATCTCGTAGTCGAGGTTGGCGACGTGGCCGTCGACCTCGGTCACGAAGCGGCCGGGAATGGCGTGGTGGGTGATATCCAGGGTGCCCATCGCGCTCACTCCTCAGTCGGTGTCGCCACGGCCATCGCGCTTGCCCTGGTTATGGCGGTCGGTGGTGGACATGCTGCCGTGGATCGAAGCCATCCGCGACTCACCCGCGTGCAGGTCATGCGCCTTGCTCGCCGCCTGCGGCGACTGGTAGCCGGGCTGCGGAACATGGTCGGCGACCGGGTCAAGCGACTGCCACGGCTGGGGTGAGCGGTCGCGCTGGTTCTTTGCCTCAAGCAGCTTGCGGGTGTTCGCGAGCGCACGCTCGGGCGAAACCTTCTTCACGGTGGCCTTCTTCGCAGTGGCCTTCTTCGCGGGGGCCTTCTTCGCGGGGGCTTTCTTCGCGGGGGCTTTCTTCGCAGTGGCCTTCTTCACGGCGGCCTTCTTCACGGCGGCCTTCTTCACGGCGGCCTTCTTCACGGCGGCCTTCTTCGCGGTGGCCTTCTTCGCGGTGGCCTTCTTCGCAGTGGCCTTCTTCGCCACCACCTCCGGCGCGGTCCTGCGGGCTTCGATGAAACGCCCCAGGATCTCGGCCAACAGCTCTTCCTTGCGTGCGGTCCTTGCCGCAACGCCGCCCGCGCCGGTCGCCTTGCTGTCGCCGCGCTTGCGCGCAGCGACGCGCTGACGCTTCAACATGTCCCGTGCGCGGTCGCGCGAGGCACGTGCGCGCGTGGCGCGTCCGGCCAACGCCGCCCGGTCAAACCCGCGCAGGGCGTTGGCCCGGCTGTCGTCGTACAGGCGCATCTCGGCCTTGTTGAGCAGTTCGGTCGCCTGGGCGCGGGTAAAGGCCATCTGCTTTCTCCATTTGGTGACGGATGCATGGGTATCACGGAATGGATTCAGGCGCGGTGAGTGCCGCCGGCCCGGGTCACTGCCCGCCCGACCCGGCGCGTTTGTGACAGGAAGCGTCACCCTGCCCGCTCGGCCGCCATGCCGGCCCCGACTGGCACGCTTGATGCATGCATTCCGGCACGCAGCCCAGACGGAGAGCCACCATGCACGCCACCACCGAGACCCGCGCATCGCACGAAGCCGTCACCCGGCTGTTCGACCTGTCCTGTTCCGGCGAGGTCGACAACGTCGAGTTCAACCAGCTCGATTCGCTGGTCTACGCGCGCCTGCTCCAGGCCTACGAATGCGACCAGGACGGCCTCTGCGCCGGCGACGAATCGATTTCCTGATTCAGGACATCGGCGACATCAGCCGCGCCAGGAAGACCTCGACCACGCCCGGCTCCATGATCACCGTGAACAGCAGGCCGTAGCCCGCGCCCCACAGGTGGGCGCTGTGGTTGACGTTGTCACCGCCGCGGCGCTCCATCCAGATCGAATAGCCGACGTAGAGCACGCCGTAGACGATCGCCGGCACCGGGATGAAGAACACGAAGATCAGCGCCCAGGGCTGCACCAGGATGAAGGCGAACAGCACCGCCGACACCGCGCCCGACGCACCGAGGCTGCGATAGCCGGCATCGTGGCGATGGCGCAGGTAGGTGGGCAGGATCGCCACCACGATCGCCGACAGGTAGAACAGCGCGAACCCGAGCGAACCGATGTAGGGCGCGAAGATCTGTTCGACGTAACGCCCGAAGAAAAACAGCGTGACCATGTTGAACAGCAGGTGCTGCCAGTCGGCGTGCACGAAGCCGTGCGTGACCAGGCGGTCGAACTGCCTGTGGCGTTCGATCGCCGGCGGCCACAGCAGCAGGCGCTCGAGCAGGCGCCGGTTGCCGAAGGCCTGCCACGACACCAGCACCGTCAGCGCCAGGATCACCAGGGTGACCACGCCGCCGCTCATGCCGTCACCCCGGTGGACACGCGGTAGTTGTCCTGCATCGGATACCTGCGCGCATAGGCCGCGAACGCCAGCGCCGCCAGGAATGCGAACAGGGCGAAGAAGAACATCAGGAAGGCGTTCTCGCTGAGCCCGGTGGAGGCGATGGCCGAAGTCACCGCGTCGTTGCGCACGCCGGCGTTGGTCAAGAGCACCCACAGGCTGCCGAAGGTGCTGGTCAGGTACCAGAAGGCCATGATCACGCCCTTCATCGCCTGCGGCGCCTGGCTGTAGGCGAACTCCAGCGCGGTAGCCGAGACCAGCACCTCGCCAAAGGTGAGCAGCAGGTAGGGCAGGCTCTGCCAGGCCAGCGAGACCTCGGCGCCGCCGTCGAGCCACAGCTGCAGCACGCCGGCCGCGATCCAGGCGATGCCCGAGAACACGATGCCCCAGCCCATCCGGCGCAGCGCGGTGACGGTGAAGCCCATCCGCCGCAGCAGCGGGTACAGCACCAGGTTGTTGAACGGGATCAGCAGCATCACCAGCAGCGGGTTGAGCGCCTGCATCTGCGCCGCCTCCTTGATCAGCCAGCTCGGCCACCACCAGGCCTCGTGCGGAATCAGCATGGTGTTGCCCTGGATGATCCAGGTCGAGGCCTTCTGGTCGAACAGCGACCAGAACGGGGTCACCAGCGCGAACACGATCAGGATGCGCAGCACCGCGCGCACGCCGTCGACCGCCGCGTCCGGGTGCAGGCCACGCGCGCGCTCGAGCTGCAGCGATGCGCCCCAGCCGACGCAGGCGATCACCACGCCCAGCGCCAGGCAGGCGGTGATGACGAAACCGAAGGCATCGGGCCAGGGCAGCGGCACGCCGGCTGCGTCCAGCGCCCAGAGCGCAAGCATCAGCACCGCGATCGCCACGCCGACGCGCGCCACCAGGGTGCCGGAGCCGCCCTGCTCCGCGCCGTGCCTGCGCAGCGCGGTCCGCACCACGTTGAGGAAGGAATCCGGGTCGGCGCCCGAGGGCGGCACGTTGACGTACTGCTTGCGGCCGAGCCAGAACACGAAGGTGGCGATGAACATCAACACGCCGGGCACGCCAAAGGCGACCGCCGGCCCGTAGCTGCGCAGCAGCAGCGGCGCCAGCAGGGATGCGAAGAAGGAGCCGAAGTTGATGATCCAGTAGAACGCGTCGAAGACGATCTTCGCCTTCGACTTGTTGGTCTGGTCGAACTGGTCGCCGCAGAAACTCACCACCAGCGGCTTGATTCCGCCCGAACCCAGTGCGATCAGGAACAGGCCGGCGTAGAAGCCGTTGCGGCTGTCCTCGAACATCGCCAGGCAGGCATGGCCGGCGCAGTAGATCAGCGAGAACCAGAGGACGGTGTTGTATTTGCCGAAGTAGCGGTCCGACAGCCAGCCGCCCAGCAGCGGGAAGAAGTACACGCCGATGACGAAGGTGTGGAAGATATCCTTGGCCGCGCCCTCGCGCTCGGGTCCAGCCGGCAGGTAGGCCAGCAGCATCGAGCTGATCAGGAACGGGATGAGGATGTTCCTCATGCCGTAGAAGCTGAAGCGCTCGCAGGCCTCGTTGCCGATGATGTAGGGGATCTGGCGCGGCAATCTGCCGGCGTCGGCGGCAACGGGGGCGTGGCTCATGCGGTGTGGCCGGTCTGCGGTCGAAGCCGCGAAGGCTAGCGTATTCGCCGCCGCCGCGCTTTGGCCGAAAGGCATGGTCGCGGCATCATGGGCGCCCGTCGCCACCCGGCCCGATCCCATGACCCGATCCGCCATCGCCGCGCTGCCGCTGTGCCTGTTGCTCGCGCTGCCCGCTGTCACTGCAGCCTCCAGCAAAAAAGCGGGCACGGACGCAGCCACCACGGCCGGCGGCACTGAAATCGTGGCCGCGGACCACGCGCCGCGCCCTGCCGCCGCGGCGGCGGCGCCCCTGTCCACGATCGCCGAACGGTCCGGCTTCGTGCGCACCGGCCGCTATGACGAGGTGCTCGCGCTGTGCGCCGGCTTTGCCGCGCGCTATCCGGACGCGGTGCGCTGCATCGACTTCGGCACCACGCCCGAGGGGCGGCCGATGAAGGCGCTGGTCGCCTCGCGCAGCGGCGCGCTGGCGCCGGAGGCCGCGCGTGCGGCCGGCCTGCCGGTGCTGCTGGTCCAGGGCGGCATCCACGCCGGCGAGGTCGATGGCAAGGACGCCGGCTTCCTGGCCCTGCGCCAGGCCCTGGACGGCGAGGCTGCAGCGGACGCGCTGGAAAAGCTGGTGCTGGTGTTCGTGCCGGTCTTCAACGCCGACGGCCACGAGCGCTTCGGCGCCTGGAACCGGCCCAACCAGCGCGGCCCGGAGGAGATGGGCTGGCGCACCACCGCGCAGAACTACAACCTCAACCGCGACTACCTGAAGGCCGATGCGCCGGAGATGCGCGCGATGCTCGGCCTGGTCGAGGCCTGGGACCCGATCGCCTACGTCGACCTGCACGCCACCAACGGGGCCCAGTTCGAACACGACATCTCGGTGCAGATCGAGCCGCTGCATTCCGGCGACCCCGCGCTGGCCCGCGCCGGCCTGGCGCTGCGCGACGGCCTGCTCGACGACCTCGCCGCCCAGGGCTCGCTGCCCCTGCCCTTCTACCCCTCGTTCGAGGTCCATGACGATCCCAGTTCCGGCATCGTCGACGGCGTCTCCCCGCCGCGCTTCTCGCACGGCTACTTCCCGCTGCGCAATCGTTTCGGAATCCTGGTCGAAACCCATTCGTGGAAGGAGTACCCGGTGCGCGTGGGCATCACCCGCAACCTGGTGGTCGGCATGCTGGAGCAGACGGCGGAACACGGCCGCGCGTGGCTGGACACCGCGGCCGCGGCCGACGCCCGCGCAACGGCGCTCGCCGGCCAGGCCGTGCCGCTGGACTACATCGCCACCGACCGGGTGCGCAGCGTGGACTTCCGCGGCTACGCCTGGGCGCGCACGCACTCCGACGTGTCCGGAGCGCTCGCCACGCGTTACGACGAAACCACGCCGCAGATATGGAAGATGCCGCTGCGCGACGAGATCGTGCCCGGCCGCAGCGTGGCCGCACCGGGCGCGGGCTACCTGGTGCCGGCGCGCCATGCCGCCCAGGTCACGCGCTGGCTGGACGTCCATGGCATCGGCTACCGCCGCGTGGCGCAGCCCCTCCCGGGCGTCGCGATCGAAGCGTTCCGCGCCGACGCGGCGCAGCTGGCAGCGGCTTCCAGCGAAGGACGGCAGCGCCTGGAGGTCGAAGGCAACTGGCGCTCCGAAACCCGCGACCTTGGTGCCGGCGCGCTGTTCGTGCCCATCGCCCAGCCGCGCGCGCGCCTGGTGATGGCGATCCTGGAACCCCGGGCACCCGACTCGATGGCGGCCTGGGGCGAGTTCAACAACGCCTTCGAAGCCAAGGAGTACATGGAGTCCTACGTCGCCGAAGCCGTCGCCCGCGACATGCTTCGCGATCCGGCGGTCCGCGATGCCTTCGAGCGCCGCGTGGCGGAAGACGCGGAGTTCGCGGCCAGCCCGCGGGCCCGGCTGGAGTGGTTCCATCGCCGCCACGCAAGCTGGGACGAGCGCCTGGGGCTTTACCCGGTCTTCCGCACCGACACCGCGCCCGACTGACCGCCGCCCGGCACGCAACACGGCGCGACGCGGCCCCCATCCGACCTGCTCAACGCGGCCGCTGGTAGGCCAGCGTCATGTCGGACTCGACCCGGTTGCGGCCCGCCGCTTTCGCCCGGTACATCGCGCCGTCCGCGCGCTGCAGCCACTCGTCGGCGGTGACCACCGCAAGATCGACCTCGGCCAGGCCGATGCTCAACGTGCAGTTCTGCAGCACGGCCTCCTCGGGACGCTCGGCGAGAAAGGTGGTGCGCACGCGCTCGGCCACCCGAAGCGCCCCCTGCAGCCCGGTCTCGGCCAGCAGCACGCCGAACTCGTCGCCGCCGTAGCGCGCCGGCGTGTCGATGTCCCGGGCACAGATCTCCAGCACCCGGGCCACGTTGCGCAGCACCTCGTCGCCCGCGACGTGGCCGTGGTTGTCGTTGACCTCCTTGAGGTTGTCGACATCGACCAGCATCAGCACCGCCGGCCGCCGCGTGCGCGCATGCCTGGCCAGCTCGGCGGCCAGGGCCTCGTTCCAGCCACGCCGGTTGCGCAGGCCGGTCAGCGCGTCGATGCGGTTGAGCCGCCGCAGCTGGCGGTTCTTCGCGCTTACGTGGCGCCCGAGCTCGTAGGTGATCGTGGCCAGCACCAGCGGGTACACGATCAGGAACGGCAGCGTGGCAAGAATGTCCGTCATGCTGCTTTCGAGCCCGACAGGGAAGCCTAGCGCCGCGGACACCAGCACGCAGGCGACGAGCAGCGCCGGAGTGGTGCGCGCAACGAAGCGCCAGCCGCCGACTGCGATCTTGTCCATGGTGACCATGACCAGCAGCACGGCACTGGGCACCAGGTTGAATTCCATGAGTGCGATCCAGGCGCCGGCGGCGGCCGAGTCGATCACCAGATGCCGCTGCGCGGCCAGCTTCGGCTCGTGCGCACGGTGCGTGAGCCAGCGCGCAAGCAGCGGCCACGCGAATCCATTGAAGGCCCACAGCGTCCAGGTCCAGGCCGGCGCGTCGTTGCCTGCCAGCACCGAGGCCACGAGCAGCGCCGACAGGGCGCCTCCCAGGGTTCGCATGTGGTGCACGCGCGCGACGAAGCGGCCCTCGCGCTCCCGGACTCCGGACTGGTCTGACGATTGCATCAGCGCAGGGTGGCCCCGATCCGTCCGTGCGGCAAGTCAGTCCGATTCCGCGTCCAGCGCCTCCCAGCGTGCATATGCGACATCGAGTTCGGCCTGGGCATCGGCCATCGCTGCGTTGTGCGCGGCGATGGCGGCGCTTTCTCCCTGGAAGAACGCCGGATCCGACAGCCTGGCGGTGAGTCCGGCCATCCGGCCTTCAAGGGCTTCGATGCGCGCCGGCAGCTGCTCGAGCTCCCGCGCCTCCTTGAAGCCCAGCTTTCGGCGCGCTGCCTGTGCCGGGGCCGGTGCTGCAGCGGTGCCTCCCGTTGGCCTGGTTCCGGCACGGCCTTGCGCCGCCGTCGCCAGCGCCGGGACGGCCGACGACTTTTGCCGCAGCCAGTCGCTGTATCCACCCACGTACTCGCCGATGCGGCCCTCGCCGCCGTCCTGCATCACCAGGGTGGAGGTCACCACGTTGTCGAGGAAGTCGCGGTCGTGGCTGACCAGCAGCAGCGTGCCCGGGTAGTCGGCCAGCAGTTCCTCGAGCAGCTCGAGCGTCTCGACGTCGAGGTCGTTGGTGGGTTCGTCCATCACCAGCAGGTTCGACGGCTGCGCGAACAGCTTGGCCAGGAGCAAGCGGTTGCGTTCGCCGCCGGACAGTCGGGTGATCGGCGCGCGCGCGCGTTCGGGCGTGAACAGGAAATCCTGCAGGTAGCCGATCACGTGCTTGCGCTTGCCGCCGACCTCGACGAAGTCCTGGCCCTCGGCCACGTTCTCCAGTGCATTCCAGTCCTCGCGCAGGGTCGCGCGGTACTGGTCGAAATAGGCGACCTGCAGCTGGGTGCCGATGCGGATCTCGCCGGACTGCGGCTGCAGTTGGCCGAGCAGCAGCTTCAGCAGCGTGGTCTTGCCGCTGCCGTTGGCACCGACCAGGCCGATGCGGTCGCCGCGCAGGATGGTGGTGGAGAAGTCGCGCACCATCGCGCGGTCGCCGAACGCGAACGACACCTCCTTGGCCTCGATCACCTTCTTGCCCGAGGCCCCGGCCTGCGCGGTATCCATGCGCACGTTGCCGGTCAGCTCGCGGCGCTTGGCGCGGTCGTTGCGCATCGCTTCCAGGCGCCGCACGCGGCCTTCGTCGCGGGTGCGGCGGGCCTTGATGCCCTGGCGGATCCAGATCTCCTCCTGCGCCAGCATCTTGTCGAAGCGCGCGTTTTCCTGCGCCTCGGCGTTGAGCCGTTCTTCCTTGCGGCGCAGGTAGTTGCCCCAGTCGCCCGGCCAGCTGGTCACCTGGCCGCGGTCGATCTCGACGATGCGGGTGGCCAGCGCGCGCAGGAAGCGGCGGTCATGGGTGACGAACACCAGCGCGCCGGACCAGCCTTTCAGGAAGCCCTCCAGCCAGTCGATGGCGGCGATGTCGAGGTGGTTGGTGGGTTCGTCCAGCAGCAGCAGGTCGGGCGCCGACACCAGCGCGCGCGCCAGCAGCACGCGGCGCTTCATGCCGCCGGAAAGCTCGGAGAACGCCAGCTCGCCGTCGAGGTCGAGCTTCTGCAGGGTCTCCTCCACCCGCTGGTCCGCGGCCCAGCCGTCGGCGGCATCGATCTTCGCCTGCACCGCCGACATCGCGTCGGCGTCGTAGTTGTCACCGTGGCTCAGGTGGTGGAACTCGGCCAGCCACGCGCCCAGCTCGCCCATGCCTTCGGCGACGACGTCGAACACGGTGCCGTCGGCGCCGGCAGGCACCTCCTGCTCCAGCCGCGACACGCGCACGGTGCCGTCGCGGCGGATGTCGCCGTCGTCGGGCTTGATCTCGCCCGACAGCAGGCGCATCAGGGTGGACTTGCCGGCGCCGTTGCGGCCGATCAGCGCGATGCGCTCGCCGGGTTCAATGGCCAGCTCGACTTTCTCGAGCAGGAGCGGACCGCCGACGCTGTAGTCGACCGAATTCAGTGTGATCAGGGGCATCCGCCCATTCTACCGGTCGCGGGCGCCGCGACCGGCATGTTCATGAACTGCAGGACAGCATCGAGCAGCCGGCGCGGTCGCGGGCCCAGTCGGGGCGCAGGGCGGCAAAGGCTTCGCGGCCCGGCTGCTCGCCGTAGGGGTCGCGGAACACCTCGAGCAGCTCGTGGATTCCCGACTCGTCGCCGGATTCGGCGCGGTCGATCGCCTGCTGCGCCAGGTAGTTGCGCGGCACGTAGCGCGGATTGGCGGCGTGCATACGCGCCGCCCGGGCCTCGCGGGGCAGCGCGTCCGCCCGGCAGCGGGCGGCGTAACGGGCGAGCCAGGCGTCCAGCGCGGCGGCGTGCTCGGCCAGGCGGGCGGGGTCGTAGAAGGCGCCGTGCAGCGGCGTGGCCGGCGGAGCCCCTGCTTCGACATCGATATCCGACAGCGCGCGGAAGAAGCGCGTCATGTCGGCGCCGCTGCGGTGCATCAGCGCCTGCAGCGTGCGCATCAGCTCGAGGTCGTCATGGCTGCAGTCCGACAGCCCCAGCTTGGCGGCGGCATTGTCGCGCTCGCACTCGGCCCAGGTGGCCGCGTAGGCATCGAGCCCGGCCTGCAGCGGCGCTGCATCGGCGAACAGCGGCGACAGCGCCCCGGCCAGCCGCGACAGGTTCCAGTGTGCGATGCGAGGCTGCCAGCCGAAGCGGTAGCGGCGCCCCTTCGCATCGGTGGTGTTGGGGGTCCAGTCGGGATCGTAGTCGTCGATCCAGCCATACGGGCCGTAGTCGATCGTGAGCCCGAGGATCGACATGTTGTCGGTGTTGAGCACGCCGTGGACGAAGCCCACGCGCATCCAGTGGCCGACCAGCCTTGCCGTGCGCACGCAGACCTCATGGAACCAGCGCGCGAACAGCGCCTCGTCGAACGCGCCCGCCGCGCGCAGGGCTGCAAGCGACCGCTCCTGGCCGTCGCGTGGCGCGCCGTTCCCGCGCCCACCATCGCCCGCGCTCCCGAGCAGCCATGGAAAATCCCGCCAGATGCAGAACTCGGCCAGCGCGCGCAGCAGGTCCACGTCCCCGCGCGAAGCCGGCAGCTCGAAGGTCCCGAAGCGGATGAACGACGGCGCCACCCGGCACACGACCGCACCGGGCTCCGGCCGCGGGTGGCCGTCGTAGAACATGTCGCGCACCACGGCCTCGCCGGTGGCCACCAGCGACAGCGCGCGGGTGGTCGGCACGCCCAGGTGATGCATGGCTTCACTGCACAGGAACTCGCGGATCGAGGAGCGCAGCACCGCGCGGCCGTCGGCGCCGCGGGAATACGGCGTTTGCCCCGCGCCCTTCAGCTGCAGCTCGTGCCTGCTGCCATCGGCAGCCACGGCTTCGCCAAGGCTGATCGCACGCCCGTCGCCGAGCTGGCCGGCCCAGTGCCCGAACTGGTGGCCGCCGTAGTTCGCCGCCCAGGGATCCATGCCCGCCAGCAGCGCGCTGCCGCCGAACACCTCCGCGAACGACGGCGCGCCCGCCTCATCGACGTCGATGCCCAACTGAGCGGCCACCTCGGCCGCATGCGCGACCAGCCGCGGCGCCGCAACCGGCGTCGGCGCGACCCGCGACCACGCCGCACCCTGCACCTGGCGCACGCCCGGGCCGGCGAGCGGGTCGCCGGGGAGTTCGCGCACGAAGGCGTTGTCGAAGCGCAGCTGCATGCGCGCAGTCTGGCAGGCGGAGCGCGACGGCTCCGTGCGCTTCAGCGGCTGCATCCTTCCAGGCGCAGGCGCTGGCCGCTGCGGATGGCGTACGCAGGCGCCTTCAGGCCGTTGGCCTGGACCAGCTTCTGCACCTCGCAGCCGTACCTGCGCGCGATCGCGACCAGGGTTTCGCCGCGCGCCACGCGGTGTTCGCGCGGCCCTGCGGCCGGCACCGCCACGCCGGTGGCGACCGTGGTCCCGGCAGGGCGCACCGCTTCCACCGGTCCGGTGTGCACCAGCGCCGCACTGACGCTGCTGCCCATCAATTGCCGCGCAAGCTCCGCGCGCCGGCCCTGCGCGCACCAGCGCTTGTACAGCCCGGCCATGCGCGTGGTGCCCTGCAGAACGGCCCCGGCCGGAATCACCTGGTCGGCCTCGAAGCGGGGGTTGAGGTTGCGCAGCTGGCGCATGTAGCCATACCGGCTGCCGCTGTCGCCCATGCACACGCTGAGTTCGTAGATCGATGCCGGTCGCGAGAGCGCGAAGTGCGTCGGACGAACGTCGGCACGCGGGAAACTCAGGCCGTACTCCCTGGGATGCAGGTACAGCCAGGCCGCGGCGATCACCATCGGCACGTAGTCGCGGGTCTCGGCCGGGAACTGGTTGTAGACGTCGGCATCCCAGAACGGTCGCCCGCCGCTGGCCTCGTGGATGCGCTTTGCCCGGCCTTCGCCGCCGTTGTAGGCGGCCAGCCACTTTTCGACCTCGTTGCCGAACTCGGCGAAGCGCTCGCTGAGGTAGCTCGACGCGGCGTCCGCGGAGAGTGCGGGGTCGTAGCGGGTGTCGAAGCCGCTGGCATCCACGCCCAGGCCGAAGCGCCGCCCGGTGGCGGGCATGAACTGCAGCGGACCCACCGCGCCGGCGCGGGAACCCACGTGCACGCGGCCGGTGGATTCCTTCGCCATGATCCCGAACAGCAGCGCTTCGGGCAGGCCTCGTTTCTCGAAGGCCGGCGCCATCAGGTGGCGCATGTACTGGTAGTTCTCGTGGCTGGTGATCAGCGACACGCGCATGTCGGTGAGCCAGCGACGGATGCCTTCCTGCACCGCCGGATTGAACTGCACCATGCGCACGAAGCGCTGGCCGTCTTCGCTCAGCAGCGCCGCGGCCGTGGCCGCCTCGGGCACGTCGCCGGTCGGCAGGCCGCCCTCGTCGAGGCCTTCGGGATCGAATTCGCCGCCGTCCAGGCCCGCGGCGTCGTCGGCCCGGGCCTTCAGCAGCCGCTTCCAGCCCGGCAGCAGTGACGCCAGCTCGCAGCCGCGCTGCTTCTCGCAGGCCAGCATCACGTCTTCCATGTCCTCGAGCGCGGCGTTGCCTTCCTCGATCGCGAGCGGATCGGCGTTGGCGGCCTTGACCAGCGATTCGCGGTAGCGGGCCTCGGCGGTGGCCATGCGTTCGACCAGGTCCGCGGCGGCGGCGCGGTCGCGCTTTGACTGCGCGGAGGCTTCGGGGGCGTACAAGGCAAGGACTGCAAGGGCCGCGGCAAGCGCCAGCCGCGGCAGGACAACGGAAAATGGGGGCATTCGGGGACCGGGGACTGCATTTCAATCCCGCAGGGTAGCGGCCGCTCTCGGCCACCGGCAAGCCTTGCGACCGGGGCCCCGCCCCCGCGGCGCCTTGTCGCTAGAATCCGCCCATCACACAGGAGCCCCCATGGACCCGATCCTCGTCGGCAAGGCCGTCACCCGTCCCGATTCCCTGCCGGAGACCGGCGGTCGCGTTTTCCTGCAGCCGAAGTTCGCCAACCGCCACGGCCTGGTCGCCGGCGCCACCGGCACCGGCAAGACGGTGACCCTGATGACCCTGGCCGAGGGCTTCTCGCGGATCGGCGTGCCGGTGTTCCTGGCCGATGTGAAGGGCGACGTCGCGGGCCTGGCCGTGCCCGGCGAAATCGGCGACAAGCTGCGCGAGCGCGCGGAGATGATCGGCGTCGACGCCTACGGCCCTGAAGCCAGTCCGGTGCTGTTCTGGGACATCTACGGCAAGCAGGGCCACCCGGTGCGGACCACGGTCAGCGAGATCGGACCGACCCTGCTTTCGCGCATGCTGGAGCTCAACGACACCCAGTCGGGCGTGCTCGACATCGTGTTCAAGCTGGCCGATGACCGCGGCCTGCTGCTGCTCGACCTCGCCGACCTGCGCGCCCTGCTCGGCCTCGTCGCCGAAGAGCGCAAGGCGGTGTCCACGCAGTACGGCCTGGTCAGCACGCCCTCGATCGGCGCCATCCAGCGCGCGCTGCTGCGCCTGGAGTCCGACGGCGGCGAGGCCTTCTTCGGCGAGCCGGCGCTTGAGCTGGCCGACATCATGCGCACCACCAGCGACGGCCGCGGCGTGGTCGGCATCATGGCCGCGGACCGGCTGATCCTGAAGCCGCGGCTGTATTCGAGCTTCCTGCTGTGGCTGCTGTCCGAGCTGTTCGAAACGCTGCCCGAAGTGGGCGACCTCGACAAGCCGAAGCTGGTGTTCGTGTTCGACGAAGCGCACCTGTTGTTCAACGACGCACCGGCGGCGCTGCTGCAGCGCATCGAGCAGGTGGTGCGCCTGATCCGCTCCAAGGGCGTGGGCGTCTACTTCTGCTCGCAGTTCCCGGACGATGTGCCCGACAACGTGCTCGGCCAGCTCGGCAACCGCGTGCAGCACGCGCTGCGCGCCTACACTCCGCGCGACCAGAAGGCAGTGCGCACCGCGGCCGAAACCTTCGTGTCCAACCCGGGACTGGATGTCGCCAGCGCCATCGGCCAGCTCGGCACCGGCGAAGCGCTGGTTTCAACGCTTCAAGGCAAGGGCGCACCCATGCCGGTGGAACAGACCCTGGTCGCGCCGCCGCGCTGCCGGATGGGCGCGATCACCGATGCCGAGCGCGAGCGGGTTCGCGCCGGCAGCCCGGTAGGCGCGAAGTACGACACAGCGGTGGACCGCGAGTCGGCGTTCGAGATGCTGGCGCAGAAGGCCGACAAGCTCGCCGCGCAGGCCGATGCGCCAAAGGCGCGCACCGCGAAGCAGGATGAACAGGAATCGGGCGGCGGCTTCGCGCAATCGATGAAGGACGCGGTGTTCGGCACCAAACGCCGCCAGGGGATGGTCGAAACCATGGCCAAGCAGACCGCGCGCACGGTCGGCAACCAGATCGGCCGGCAGATCCTGCGCGGGCTCTTCGGCGGCCTGACGGGCAAGAAGTGAGCGCGCGCATGGTCCGCTCCTCAGCGTCGGCGTCCGTGTCGGCGTCCAACAGGCGCTGAAGCCGCCATGTCGCGCTGGCGCCCGCCTCCGGAAAAATCGACTGCCCTGGTCACCCCACAGGGGCACGCGCGCCTGAAGGCCGAGCTCGACGATCTCTGGCGCGTGCGCCGCCCCGAGGTGGTGCGCGCGCTCGCCGCCGCCGCGGCCGAGGGCGATCGCTCGGAGAACGCCGAATACACCTACCGCAAGAAGCAGCTCGGCGAGATCGACCGTCGCGTGCGCTATCTCTCCAGGCGCCTGCAGGAGCTGCGCGTGGTCGACACCGCCCCCAGCGACCCGTCCGCGGTGTATTTCGGCGCCGTGGTGGAGGTGGAGGATGTCGCCAGCGGCGAATGCTCGACCTACCGCATCGTCGGCCCGGACGAAACCGATGCCACGCTGGGCTGGATCAGCATCGATTCGCCGCTGGCGCGCGCGCTCCTGAAGAAGCGGCTGGACGACGAGGTCGAAGTGGAGCTCCCGGGCGGACGGCGCGGCTTCGCCGTGGTCGCGGTGGACTACCCCGCGGACTGAGGCGCTGGCGCGGAACCTCCTGGCGCGCTGGCGCTGGCGCGCGGGACCTCCTGGCGCGCTGGCGCTGACACAAAGCCTGTAGGAGCAGCTATAGCTGCGATCCCCGCCGCGGGAAAGTCCGGCGCACGGTAAAGCGCGACGCTCTTCCACCAGCCCGCCTCCGCGTTGGCAGTGGAGGGTGGGCAGGCCTCAGCCCTTGTATTCGACCTCACCATAAAGATCGTGCTCGTCGCTGCCCATGATGCGGATGTCCGCGAATTCGCCCGGGACAAGTCCCGCCTCGCGGCCATCCTGCACCTGCACCAGGCCGTCGATCTCCGGCGCGTCGGCCATCGAGCGCGCGATCGCCAGGTCGCCATCGATGGCATCAACGATGCAGCGCTGCACGGTGCCGACCTTGGCTTCCAGCCGCGCCGCGGAAATGTCGGCCTGTCGCTGCATGAAGCGCGCCAGCCGCTCCTGTTTCACGGCCTCCGGCACCGGGTCCGGCAGCGCGTTCGCGGCGGCGCCGGTGACCGGCGAGTACGCGAAGGCGCCGACGCGGTCGAGCTGCGCCTCATCGAGGAACTCGAGCAGCGCCTCGAATTCCGCCTCGGTCTCGCCCGGGAAGCCGACGATGAACGTCGAACGCACGGTGAGCTCCGGGCAGGCGGCACGCCAGGACTGCACGCGCTCGAGCGTCCGCTCGACGGCGCCCGGCCGCTTCATCAGCTTCAGGATGCGCGGGCTGGCGTGCTGGAAGGGGATGTCGAGGTAGGGCAGCAGCCGCGGCTGGCCGTCGGCCTTGTGCTGCGTCATCAGCTCGATGATGCCGTCGACGTGCGGATACGGATACACATAGTGCAGGCGCACCCAGGCGTCGAGCTCGGACAGGCCTTCGCACAGCGCCTTCATCCGGGTCTGGTAGGCCCTGCCCCGCCACGTGCGCTCGGCGTAGCGCAGGTCGACGCCGTAGGCCGAGGTATCCTGCGACACCACCAGCAGCTCGCGTACGCCGCCGTGCACCAGGCGCTCGGCCTCGCGCAGCACTTCGTCGACCGGGCGCGACACCAGGTCGCCGCGCATCGAGGGGATGATGCAGAAGCTGCAGCGGTGGTTGCAGCCTTCGGAGATCTTCAGGTAGGCGTAGTGCTTCGGCGTCAACTTCACCCCCGACGCATAGTCCTCGCCGCTGAGGCGCGGCGCGGGCACGAGGTCGATGAAGGGATCGTGCCGCGGCGGCAGCGCCTTGTGCACTGCATCCATGACGCTGGCGTAGTCCTGCGGCCCGCTGATCGAAAGCACGCCCGGGTGCGCCTCGCGGATGACCTCGGCGCGCTTGCCCAGGCAGCCGGTGACGATCACCTTGCCGTTCTCGGCCATGGCCTCGCCGATCGCGTCCAGTGATTCGGCCACGGCGGAATCGATGAAGCCGCAGGTGTTGACCACCACCACGTCGGCGGCATCGTAGCTGGACGACAGCGCATAGCCCTCGACCCGGAGCTGGGTGAGGATGCGCTCGGAGTCGACCAGGGCCTTGGGGCAGCCGAGGCTGACGAAGCCCACGCGCGGGGCGGTCGGGGAAATGGTGTCGGTCATGCGCTGGGTGGCTCTGGGAGTGGTCCGCGCGACGGCGGACGGGAGGGTGCGGGGTCTTCGCACGGCGATTATAGCGGCGGGCTAGAATCGACCCGAGGGCCGACTTCCCGCCGGGCGCGCCCGCGCCCGAGGCGGACCATTGAAGGAGGGCGCCATGCCCAGGCACAGGTCACCGCAGCACGAACCCTACGCCCTGCATCCGCAGCTCGCCGCCGACAGCCATCCGCTGGCCAGCCTGGAGCTGTGCGACCTGCAACTGCTGGACGACAGCAACTATCCGTGGCTGGTGCTGGTGCCGCGGGTGGCCGGCGCGCGCGAGTTGCTCGACCTCGCCCCCGCGCAGCGCGCGTCCCTGGTCGAGGAGATCAGCCGCTGCGAACGGCTGCTTCTCGACGTGTTCCAGCCGCACAAGCTCAACGTCGCCGCGCTCGGCAACCTGGTGCCGCAGCTGCACGTACACGTGATCGCCCGCTTCGAGCACGACCCGGCCTGGCCGGCGCCGGTCTGGGGCCGGATAGCCGCGCGCCCCTACGCGCCCGAAGCCCTGGTCGGCCGGGTGCGCGAACTGCAGGCGGCGCTGGCCAGCTGAACCCGCTCAGGTCCGCGGCAGGGTGACCCCGGTCTGGCCCTGGTACTTGCCGCCGCGGTCCTTGTACGAGGTTTCGCAGACATCATCGGCGGCAGCCTGGAAGAACAGCATCTGGGCCACGCCCTCGTTGGCGTAGATGCGCGCCGGCAGCGGCGTGGTGTTGCTGAACTCCAGCGTCACATGGCCCTCCCACTCCGGCTCCAGCGGGGTCACGTTGACGATGATCCCGCAGCGCGCGTAGGTGCTCTTGCCCAGGCAGACCACCAGGGTGTCGCGCGGGATGCGGAAGTACTCGACGGTGCGCGCCAGCGCGAACGAGTTCGGCGGGATGATGCATTCATCGGCCTCGATGTCGACGAAGCTCTTCGGGTCGAAGTGCTTGGGGTCGACGATCGTGGAGTTGATGTTGGTGAACACCTTGAACTCGCGCGAGCAGCGCACGTCGTAGCCGTAGCTCGATGTGCCGTA
The DNA here is from genome assembly GCF_039548395.1 of Luteimonas changyuni. Taxonomy (NCBI): domain Bacteria; kingdom Pseudomonadati; phylum Pseudomonadota; class Gammaproteobacteria; order Lysobacterales; family Lysobacteraceae; genus Luteimonas; species Luteimonas changyuni. The sequence goes on along the minus strand of NZ_JBCLUZ010000039.1, from coordinate 4,880 downwards.
GCTCACGATGCGCTCGGCGCTGGCGCCGCCCTTGTCGACGAACTTGACCTGGCCGGGCTCGAAGGGCTCGATCATGTTCTTCTCCGCGACCATGCGGCGGATCCAGCGGTCGGACTTGATGCTCATGCGGCTCCCGGATGCGGCGCCCGGGCGGCGGTGCGCCGCGGGCAGGAGCCGCAATTGTATGGACTGGCGACCGGCCCGGCACCCGCTGCCGCGGGCTGCCGGACGCCGGCTACATTAGCGAGGCCGAGATCGCGGCCGGCGCGCGCGGGCGCTTGGCCAGCTCCGCGACAAGGTTGGCGGCAAGCGCCCGATAGGCGGCGGCCGCCGGCGAACCCGGCGCCGCCAGCACCACGGGGGTACCCGCGTCGCCGTGTTCACGGATCGCCCGCTCGAGCGGCAGCGAGCCCAGCAGCGGCACGCCGTACTGCTCCGCCATGCGCGCGCCCCCGCCCTCGCCGAAGACGTGTTCGGCATGACCGCAGTTCGAACACACATGCACAGCCATGTTCTCGACCAGGCCCAGCACCGCGACCTCGACCTTCTCGAACATCTTCAGCCCCTTGCGCGCGTCCAGGGTGGCCACGTCCTGCGGCGTGGTCACAATCACCGCCCCCGCCACAGGGATCTTCTGCGCCAGGGTCAGCTGGATGTCACCGGTGCCCGGCGGCAGGTCAACGATGAGGTAGTCCAGGCCCTCGTCGCCACCCCACAGGGTGTCGTTGAGCAGCTGGGTCAGGGCCGAGGTTGCCATCGGCCCGCGCCAGATCATCGGCGTGTCCTGTTCGACCAGCAGCCCGATCGACATGGCTTCGATGCCGTGGGCGCGCATGGGCAGGATCGACTTGTTGTCCGGACTCTCGGGGCGCCCCGAGAGGCCGAGCATGGTCGGGATGCTGGGGCCATACACGTCGGCGTCGAGGATGCCGACCCGGGCGCCATCGCCGGCCAGCGCGAGGGCCAGGTTCACGGCGGTGGTGGACTTGCCCACCCCACCCTTGCCCGAGCCGATGGCGATGATGTTGCGGACCCGCGGCAACGGCTTCAGGTTGCCCTGCACGGCGCGGGCCGCTACCCGGGCAGTGGCGTCCGGGCGATTGTCTGAGAACATCACGGCGTCTCCTGCGATCTGGAACCAGCGATGGGCGCATAGCTTGCGCCAATGGTTCCTGGATCGCTAATCCGCGGCCGCCAGGGGCTGCCGGATATTGCGCCCACCGTCTCTATGGCAATGCGGTTAAGTGCATGTTAAGTTCCGATGACCGTTGTCCCTGGGAAGGAGAGGCAACGGGACGCAATCGGAAAGGCTTTTCAAAACGACCAGCTCTTCAGAGCATTAACGTGCAAATGCAGGGGATCAGAATGACTCAACAGCGCCGAACCGGCTTCAAGCCCAATTCGCTCAGCATGGCGCTCGTCGCCGCGCTGTCGATGTCCGTTACCGGACTCGCGATGGCCCAGGAGGCCGCCGGGGACGAGAGCACCACTACCTCCAGCAGCGCCACGACGCTTGACCGCGTCACCGTGACCGGCTCGCTGATCCCGCAGACCGAAATCGAGACGTTCACTCCGGTCACGGTGATCACCGCCGCGGACATCCAGGCGCGCGGCTTCACCAGCGTGTCCGACGTGCTGCAGAAGAGCTCGTTCGCCACCGGCGGCGTGCAGGGCGCGCAGTCGTCGGCGTCGTTCACGCAGGGCGCGGAGACGGTCAGTCTGTTCGGCCTGCCCCCGGGCTACGTGAAGTACCTGATCGACGGCCGCCCGATGGCCAACTATCCGGCGCTGTACAACGGCTCCGACACCTTCAACAACATCAGCGGCATCCCGATCGACCTGATCGAGCGCATCGAGATCCTGCCCGGCGGCCAGTCCTCGCTGTACGGTTCTGATGCGATCGCGGGCGTGATCAACGTCATCCTGAAGAAGCGCATGGAAGGCGTCGCCCTGAACATCCGCGGCGGCGGCTACAGCGAGGGCGGCGGCAACAGCTTCCGCGCCAGCGTCGCCACCGGTTTCTCCGGCGTCGAGGACCGCCTGAACGTCCTGCTTGGGGCCCAGTACGAAGAGCGTGGCGCGATCTGGGGCTACGACCGCGACATGACCAAGACCTACTTCGACGGGGGCCAGGGCGCCCGCCCGGCAAGCCGCGACTTCCTGGTCCACAGCCCCTTCACCAGCTACAAGTGGCTGGACCCGAACAACTGCGCGAACGTCGAACACCTGTTCGACGGCGGCGAGGGCCTGGCCGAGCGTCCCGGCTTCGGCGACGGCTATTACTGCGGCTCGTACAACAGCCCCGGCTACCGCACCCTGCTCAACTCGAAGGAAGCCACCCAGGCCTACGGCAACCTGACCTTCGACATCAACGATTCCACCCAGCTGTACGCCAGCGCGCTGTACAGCCGCGAGACGGTGAAGTACCACGTCGGCTCGAACTACACCTGGTGGGGCACCGGCCCCGGATGGGGCTACTACTTCGACCCGCGCGTGGGCAATGACATCGCCGACGCGTACGGCGGCTATTTCTGCGGCGAAGACCCGGATCCGGCCTGCCTTGCCGGACTGCCCCCCGGCTCGCTCCTCGGCCTGCAGCGCTCCTTCGCCCCCGAAGACATGGGCCAGGGCGGCTACGAGAACACGATGCAGCGCGACAAGAGCGAGTCCATGCGCATCACGTTCGGCGTGAACGGCACCTTCGGCGACTCTGCCTGGGACTATGACATCGGCTACACCCGCACCGACTACGAGCTCAACGAGCATGGTTGGGTCCGTTGGGCCGACGCGATGAACGACTACTTCCAGGAGCGCGTCCTCGGCCCGCAGCTGGGTTGGGATCCGCTGTTCGGCGCCTATCCGGTCTTCGAGCCGGACTACGCGGCGTTCTACCAGCCGATCTCGCCCGAGGACTTCGCCGCGATGACCGGCTACGCCGTGTCGCGCAGCAAGACCGAAGACGAGATGATCCGCGCCCAGGTCACCAACGCCAGCCTGTTCGGCATGCCGGGCGGCGACGCCGGCCTGGCCGTGGCGCTGGAGTACGGCCAGCAGTCCTGGAGCTACGATCCGCACCCGGGCTATCTGAATGGCGACATCTGGGGCACCACCGCCGTGGCCGGCGGCGGCGACCGCGACCGCTACGCCGTGGTGACCGAGCTGCGCATGCCGGTACTCGAGCCGCTGACCGTCACCCTGGCGGGCCGCTACGACTCGTTCAAGGCTTCCGGCCGCACGATCGACAAGCCGACCTACAGCTTGGGCCTGGAGTGGCGCCCGAGCGACACCCTGCTGCTCCGCGGCAAGTACGGCACCGCGTTCCGCTCCCCGACCCTGTCCGACCTCTACCAGGGCGAAAGCGGCTACTACACCTTCGTCACCGACTACTACAACTGCTCGCTCCTGGGCTTCGAGCCGGGTAGCACGACAAACTGCCCCGCCGCCTACGGCAACCGCCAGGTCTTCGGCGTCCAGGAAGGCAGCACCGAGCTCGACCCGATCAATGCCGACGTCTGGAGCGCCGGCGTGGTGTGGGCGCCGATCGACCGCATGTCGGTCAGCCTCGACTACCACAGCTGGGACATCGAGGACGAGGTCACCCAGCAGAGCCCCGACGCCCTGATGCTGCAGGAATACCGCTGCCGTACCGGAATCGATGAAATCAGCTCGACGCTCTGCCAGATGACCCTGTCGCAGATCACGCGCGGCGCCACGGGCAACGTGAACGAGATCTACACCCCGAAGGTCAACGTGTCGCGGCAAACGCTCGAGGCCCTCACCGCCGGCATCAACTACGCCGTCGACGCGGGCGTGGTGGGCGAGTTCAACCTCCGTGCCAACTACACGCAGAAGCTGAGCCACGAATACCAGCAGTATGCGGAAGACGGGATGGTGGACATGCTGCGCCGCCCGTGGTGGTCCTCGGATCCACAGCGCAAGGCGGATGCCTCGGTGACCTGGACGAAGAACAACCTGTCGTCCACGTTGTATGCCAACTGGACCGGTTCGACGCCGAACTATCGCGCCCGCGTGGTCGACACCTATGACGATCCGCTGTCGCACAAGATCGGTTCGTTCACGACCTACAACGCGTCGTTCAGCTGGTCGCCGCTCGAGAACATCAGCTTCTCGCTGCTGGTGAACAACCTGTTCAACGACATGCCGCCGATCGACGATTCGTACCTGAACACCTCGGGCGCGCCGTACAACAGCTCGGTGTGGAACGTGTATGGCCGTGCGTACTACCTGGAGGCGCGTTACCTCTTCGGCCGCTGATCCGGCCAGCAAGCCTCTGCCGCAACACGGAGGGCCCCGGGAAACCGGGGCCCTTTTTTTGGTTCTTCTCCCGATTGAAGAAAGACGTACGGCCGACCCGGCGGAGTGGCTGGTTCTTCTCGCGGCTCCGGGGTGCTGACGTGACAGTTGGAGCACGTTGTTGCGGCGTGAGCTCCGTTGTGGTCCGCGCTGCCCGTCCCGTGGATTTCTCCGTTGTAGCCCGCGCTGCCCGTCCCGCACACAGGGGGTGTGCTGCGCCGGCCGTCTCCGCGTCCTGCTCCCAGCGGCCGGGCGCCGGCCATCCATGGCCGGCTCTCCGCACACCCCCTGTGCACGGGACGGGCCGTGGCGTTTTCCTGCTTCGGGACGGAGATCAAGAGCGGGCGCGCTCGCGATCGTAGGGGTCGCCTTGGCGTGGCTGTGCCGCTTGATCCGGTGACGATCCAACCGGTTGCGACATCTGCGTCGACGTTGCCCTCGTCCACCACCGCGCAAAAGGTCCGGGCCCGGGGGGGGGGGGGGGGGGGGGGGGGGGGGGGGGGGGGGGGGGGGGGGGGGGGGGGGGGGGGGGGGGGGGGGGGGGGGGGGGGGGGGGGGGGGGGGGG
>NZ_JBCLUZ010000038.1:0-25495 GCF_039548395.1 Luteimonas changyuni | reverse complement strand
GAGGCAGGGGGGATGCCCAGAGCCGGCCATGGATGGCCGGCGGCCGGAACTGGGAGCAGGATGCGCATATTCCGGCTGGGCATCCCCCCTGCCTCCACGGCGGGCAGCGCGAACCCTCCCGGAGCAATCAATCACCCGCAAGCTCCACGCAATCGGGAGAAGAACCACGAAAAAGCCCGGCATTGCCGGGCTTTTTCCATTGCGCGCTGCTCGCGGCCTTGCCGCCGCGCCGCCGGATCGCTCAGTCGGCGTCGGCCGCGGGCTCTTCCAGGCCGGTCATGCTGACGATGTTGTAGCCGGCGTCGACGTAGGTCACTTCGCCGGTGATGCCCGCGGCCAGGTCCGAACACAGGAACGCCGCCACGTTGCCGACATCGTCGATGCTCACCGTGCGCCGCAGCGGCGCATGCGACTCGACGTGGCCGAGGATCCTGCGGAAGCCGCCGATCCCGGCCGCCGCCAGGGTCTTGATCGGGCCGGCCGAGATCGCGTTGACGCGCGTGCCTTCGGGCCCGAGGTTGTAGGCCAGGTAGCGCATCGTGGCTTCAAGGCTGGCCTTGGCCACGCCCATCACGTTGTAGCTGGGCAGGGTGCGCACGGCGCCGAGGTAGCTCAGCGTCAGCACAGCGCCGTTGCGCCCCTTCATCAGCGGGCGCGCGCCCTTGGCCAGCGCCGCCAGCGAATAGGCCGAGATGTCCTGCGCCACCGCAAAGGCGTCGCGTGTCAGGCCGTCCAGGAACTGGCCGGCGATGGCTTCGCGCGGGGCGAAGGCGATGGCGTGGACCAGGATGTCGAAACCGTCGTCCCAGTGCTTGCCGAGGTCGGCGAACAGGGCATCGATCTGCGCGTCGTCGCTGACGTCGAGCGGGAACACGGGCCCGCCGCCCAGGCGCGAGGCAACGTCCTCGACCCGCGACTTGAGCTTTTCGTTCTGATAGGTGAAGGCCAGTTCCGCGCCTTCGCGGTGCATCGCTTCGGCGATGCCGTTGGCGATGGAGCGCTGGCTGGCGATGCCGGTGATCAACGCGCGCTTGCCCTGCAGGAATCCCATGGTGGTGTTCGACTCGATGGACGGGAGCTGGCTAGTTTGCCATGGGCGCCGCCGCGGGGGTCGACACGGCAGCGGCCACCGGCACGAGGATCTGGCGGCCGGCGGGCCGTGCACCGGCCTGCGCCGGGTTGAGGCGGCGCAGGCGGGCGGCATCCAGGCCGTTGCGCCGGGCGTAGCCGTCCAGCCCCCCGGGCTCGCCCGCCAGGTCGATCGCGACCAGCCGTGGCACCGGCCGCTCCAGGGATGTGCGCCACGCCTGGTCGGCGCCCGCTTCGACCATCAGGCACGACAGCGCGTGCAGCTTGCGCACATAGGCGCGGGTGATCCCCGAGAGGCTGTCCAGGGACTGGGGGTCGGCGGCGGCGGCGCGCTGGTCGTGGCGCCGCAGGGCGCCAAGCACGCGGTATTCGCCGGCGTTGAAGGCCATCACCGCCAGCCGCCAGTCGCCGGCGAACATGCCGTGCAGGGTCTTGAGGTAGCGGACCGCCGCACGGGTGGCGTCGACCGGCGAGAGGCGGCCGTCGTAACCGCCGCGGATCGGGATGTCGTGGTTGCGCGCGGTGACCGCGATGAATTGCCACAGGCCGACCGGGCCGCTGCTGCTGCGCGCACCGGGGCGGTAGCCGCTTTCGACGAACGGGATCAGCGCGTATTCGGTGGGGAGGTGGGCGTTGCGCAGTGCTTCGACCACGTAGCCGAACAGCGGCAGGAGCTCGCCTTCGGCAGATGCCAGTTGCCCGGGCACGTGCGCGTAGTGCGCGCGCCAGCGCGGGCTGGCGTCGTCGCAGCCGGGCTGCGCCAGGCCATCGATGAAGCCCTGGTAGATGCCTGCGCCATTCGCCATCCGATCCTGCCCGGCGGGGGCGAGCGCCGGCGACGCGGGCACGGCCGCGAGCGCGTCCGCGGCGGGCGGCGCGACCTCGTTGCCCGCGTTTTCGGTGCCCGTTCCCGCGGAGCGGTCGGCGGCATGCGCCGGCCCGGCGGCGAATGCCAGCAGCAGCGCCAGCGTCGCACCCGCGCCAACCGTCATGCGCGGAACCCGTCCTTCCAGCGCCGCATGGCGGCGAACGTGTCGACGCGCGACAGGCCGTCGGTGCCGGACCATGCAGCCACCGACGCCCGCACGCCGGGCGTGTCCACGCGCAGGAACGGATTGCAGGCGCGCTCATCGGCCAGCGTGGATGGAAGCGTTGGCAGGGAGTTCTCGCGCATGGTGGTCACCTCTTCGCTGCGGCGGGCAAGCGCCGGATTGTCCGGGTCGACCACCCGTGCAAAGGCGGCATTCGACTGCGTGTATTCGTGCCCGCAGCACACCAGGGTGTCGCCAGGCAGGGCCGCCAGCCGGTCCAGGGAGGCCAGCATCCGCGCCGGCGTATCTTCGAACATGCGACCGCAGCCGAGACTGAACAGGGTATCGCCGCAAAACAAGAGGCCGTGGCCGTGGAATGCGATGTGGCTCACGGTATGGCCAGGCACGGCGATCACTTCGAAGGCGTAGCCGGCTGTTTCGATCCTTGCCCTGTCGCCGACCCGCCGGGTGGCAAACGGGATCCGGCTGTCTTCCGGCGCGAACACCTCAAGGTCCGGCCAGCGCGCGCGAAGCGCGGCCACGCCGCCGATATGGTCGTCGTGGTGGTGGGTGAGCAACACCGCGTCGGGGCGCCGGCCACCGGCAGCGGCGGCGGCCAGCACCGGTGCGGCGTCGCCCGGATCGACCAGCAGCGTGCCGCGGCCGTCGCCGGCCGGCAGCATCCAGATGTAGTTGTCGGCGAAGGCCGGGAGCGCAACAGCTTGCATGGGCAGGGACGTAGCGGGGCGGGCCGTCTAGAATGGCGACCATGCCCCTCCGTTCCCGCCCCGGTCAACCCGACGCAGTCCAGGCCTGGTTCGCGTCCAGCGAGGGCGCGGCGCTGCTGGCCAGCGAACACGATGTGATCGAAGACGCCCTTGCCGAGCGACCGGCGCAGCCCTGGCTGTGGCTGGCGCCGTTGCCGCAGCCCCGCCGCCCCGCCGATGGCCGCGGCCTGGCCCTGTACCAGCGCGGCAGCCGGTTCGCCGGCGACGTGGCCTGCGGGCTGCCGCTGCCGCTGCCCAGCGAGGCCTTCGGCACCGTGGTGCTGCAGCACGTGGTGGTGTCGGATGCGCGCGGCGTCGCGCTGCTGGACGAAGTCGTGCGCCTGCTGGTCCCCGGCGGGCGGGTGCTGCTGTTCGGGCTCAATCCGCTGTCTCCATATCGCTGGCGCTGGCGCGGGCAGGGGCTGCGCGCGGTCGAGCCGCTGTCCTGCCGCCGGATGCTGCGCCGGGCGGGTCTCGAGCCCGACGTGGTCTCCGAAGGCCTGGGCCCGCGCTGGGAGCCGGAGGCCGATGCCCGCCGCCAGCGTGGCGTGGGCCTGCGCGCCGCCTACCTGGTGCGTGCGGACCGGCGCAGCCTGCCGATGACGCCGATACCGATGCGCCCGCGCCGCCTGCTGGTGCCGCAAGGGGCCGCCACGGCATGAAGGCGATCGAAGTGCACACCGACGGGGCCTGTCTCGGCAACCCCGGCCCGGGCGGCTGGGCCGCGCTGCTGCGCTACGGCGCGCAGGAGCGCGAACTGGTCGGCGGCGAGCTGCTCTCGACCAACAACCGCATGGAGCTGATGGCGGCCATCGTCGCCCTGGAAACGCTGACCGAGGCCTGCGAGGTCACCCTGCACACCGACTCGCAGTACGTCCGCCAGGGCATCACCCTGTGGATGCCCAACTGGGTCCGCCGCGGCTGGAAAACCTCCGGCGGCGATGCGGTCAAGAACCGCGACCTCTGGGAGCGCCTGCACGCCGCCGCCGGCCGCCACGCCATCGACTGGCGCTGGGTGAAGGGGCACTCCGGCGATCCCGACAACGAGCGTGTCGATGACCTGGCGCGCAACGAGGCCGTGAAGTTCAAAGCCGCCGCGCGCTGAGCGCAGCGTCCGCTCCATCCATCCATCCATCCATCCAAGCCAGGCCCGACTCCCGCATATGCGCCAGATCGTCCTCGACACCGAAACCACCGGCCTGGAATGGCGCAAGGGCAACCGCGTCGTCGAGATCGGCTGCGTCGAGCTGGTCGAACGGCGCCCCACCGGCCGCACCTGGCAGCGCTACATCCATCCCGGGCGCGAGTTCGAGCCGGGCGCGCAGGAAGTCACCGGCCTCACGCTGGACTTCCTTGCCGACAAGCCGAAGTTCGCCGCGATCGCCGACGAGTTCCTGGAATTCATCGACGGTGCCGAGCTGGTGATCCACAACGCCGCCTTCGACGTCGGCTTCCTCGACTACGAGCTGTCGCTGCTGGATGGCGGCGGTCGCGGCCGCATCGCCGAGCGCGCCGCCGTGCTCGACTCGCTGGAGCTGGCGCGCCAGCGCTTCCCCGGGCAGCGGAATTCGCTCGACGCGCTCTGCCGGCGCTTGGGCGTGGACAACACGCACCGCCAGCTGCACGGTGCGCTGCTCGATGCCCAGCTGCTGGTCGAGGTCTATCTCGCGCTGACCTCGGGGCAGACCGAGCTGGGCCTGGCCGGTCCGTCACTGACCGGAGCCGAAGCGATCGCCGTCCACCTGCCGCGCGCCGCGGCCCTGGCGCCGCGGCCGCTGGTGGTGGTGGACGCGGCCGACATGGAGGCGCACCGCGGCCGCGTCGACGCGATCAGGGCGCGCGCGGGGCAGGCGCTGTGGGACGCGGTGGGCGAGGCTGCCGGAGTCGCCGAGCCGGCCTGATCGCTCTCTGCGGCACCGGCGCCGCCGGCGCAGCGGGGCGTCCCGCCATCAGTGGCGTCGTACCAGCAACACGGTGACGTTGTCGGAGCCGCCGCCATCCAGCGCGGCGGCGACCAGTCCATCCACGCACTCCTGGGCGCTGCATTCGCCGTGGGCCAGCACGCGTGCGATGTCCCTGTCGTCGACCTCTTCGGTCAGTCCGTCGCTGCACAGCAGCAGCTGCATGCCCGGCGCGAGCTCGCCGGACATCGTCTCGACGTTGAGGGTCTGCGGATCGGTCACGCCCAGCGCCTGGGTCACGACGTTGCGGTGCGGATGGCTGCGCGCCTGGTCGATGCTGATCGCGCCCTGGGTGATCAGCTCCTGCACGTAGCTGTGGTCCTGCGACAGCTGGGCCAGCTTGCCGTCACGCCACAGGTAGACGCGGCTGTCGCCGACCCAGGCGACTTCGAAGCGGTTGCCGTTGATCCGCGCCGCGACCACGGTGGTGCCCATGGGCAGGGCGTCCTGGCGCTTGCGCGAGGCGCCGATGATCTCCTCGTCGGCGATGCGGATGGCCTGCGCCAGCGACGTGCCCTGGCGCGTCTCGCGCACGATCGCTTCCCGCGCCAGCGCGCTGGCGACCTCGCCGTACTCGTGGCCGCCCATGCCGTCGGCAACCAGCCACAGCCCGAGCTCGCTGTCGCCGTAATAGGTGTCTTCGTTCAGCTCGCGCCGCAAGCCGACATGGGTGAGGTGGCCGAATTCGATCATGCGAGGGCCGCGGCGGTTCCCGTGGAGGCTGAATGGGATAACGGCGACGGCTGGCGGGAGAGGTCAGCGGGCATGCAATGGCGGCGGAGGTTGATGTGGCGGAATGATGGCATACGGGCCTGTGAGCGGTGCGCGTATGGCGCCGCTCCGGCAGAGAGACACAGCGTCCGGTTGCGGGTGTGGATCGGGTCGGCCGGAAGCAGGCCGGTGGCGGCATCAGCCCACCGGGTCGGCGCCATAGTCCTGGTAGGACTTCTCTTCGACGTAGCTGGAGCCGAGGGCGAGGTTGATCTCTTTCTTGATCCGCGCGCGCTCGTCGTTCTGCACGTACACGCTGCGCGCCAGGCGCACGAACTCCTCGTCGAAGGCCTGCGCCTTCTCCTTCAGCCGGACGTCGTCCTCGATCACCCACAGCCGCTCGTTGACGGCCTTGAGATCGGCGCGCAGGCGGACGATGTCCTGCCCGGCCACGGGGTGCGCCATCCAGGTCTTTTCCAGCGCCGAGAGCTCGTTGCGGACGTTGGCCAGCTTGGCGGTGTCGGTCATGCGCTCGGACTTGATCTGCAGGATGGCGATCTTGTCGAGCAATTCGCCGAAGGACACGGGGACGGTGATCTCGGACATCGCTTCAGCCGGGCAAGGGGGCCGGCCAGTGTAGCGCCCTCGTCTTGTCGGGCCTGCCGGCGACCCGTATCATTGCGCCCCCGGCCCCTGTGGCCGGGCACCGGAGAGGTGGCAGAGCGGTTGAATGTACCTGACTCGAAATCAGGCAGGCGTTAATAGCGCCTCGGGGGTTCGAATCCCCCCCTCTCCGCCAGTTTCAGGCGTAACGCGTTGATCTTGAAGGCCATTCCTCGGAGTGGCCTTTTTGTTACCTACAGCGTTCCCACCAGCAGCAGGAAGCGGCCACCATGAGCGACGAGTCATCGAAGAAGCGGCTGCCGGCAGACCATCATTGGCTGATCGCGCCTCCCGAGGCCAAGACGTTCGAGCAGCTGCTCGGTCTGCAGGAGCTCCGCCTCTGCATCGAGGGCGACGCGGCTGCGCCGGGGATCTGCACGCCGGTGCCGGAGCGCATCTTCGCGAGGCATGCCCAGCACCTGGTCGACGCAGAGAGCCTGTGGGCGGCGGGGGCGACCTTGGCTGCCTGGAACGAGCTGCTGGAGGCTGCCGAGCTCGCGAGCTTCGAGCGGGGCCGGGAGCAAGGCCAGGCCGATGCGGCTGAGAAGCCGTTGAGGGAGCACTTGCAGGAGAACAGCCGCAAGGGCGTGGAAGTGCGGGGGCGGAAGAAGGCAGAGGCCGAGCGCGTGGACCTGTTGGCCACGCTGGTCGCGAGGATCATCGAGGCCCATCGAGCAGGCGGGATCACCACGCAGGCCGAATGGGATGCGGCCGTCGCCGCGGTTGCAGCGGACTGGCCCTATGGCACGCCGGCCGAGCTGGCGGCCGAGCTGGCGAAGGACGTTCGCCTGTATCCGGTTCGGTCGGGCTTCGAAGCCCCGGAGCGCGTGCACTCGCCCGGGATGAAGCGAAAGGGCCGCTGAGCCCTACTTGCGGAATCCACCCACGCCGAACAGGCGCACCTTGCGGGCCACCAGCGGGCGGGCGTAGACCTGGGCCTTCGTCAGGTAGCGCACGGCCTTGTGCAGGTTCGCCCACACGAGGTCATCGGCGCGGTTGAGCATGCCGATACCGAGGTACAGGTACTGCTCCTTGCGCTTGTTGCAGTTGAAGGCGTAGCCGCGGCCATCCGTGATCGTCTCCCAGTGCTTGCCCAGGGCATCGCCCAGGACGATGTCCCGGCAGACCTGCTGGCCGTCGAAGAACACGGCGAAGTGGAAGTGCACGCCCTTCTCGAAGCCCGCTTCCATTGCCCAGGTGTAACCCACCATGTGCTTCGAATAGGGGCCCTTGCGCAGGTACTTCACGAACGCGCTCCGGTGGGCGCGCGCTTCGTTGACGGTCACCGCCTGCGGGGAGAAGCCACCGGCCGAGCCGAACAGCGCGTAGTACTCCAGGTCCAAGCGGACAGCGACCACCTTGGAACGCGAGGCGCGCAGGCCGTCCAGACGGGTGCGCACGCTGCGCCAGTTGGCGCGCTCTCCGCGCTCGAGGCGATCCAGGCGGCGAGGCAGGGCCTGGCCGGACAGCCAGGCGCGCATCTGGTCCACGACCAGGCGGAACTGGGCGGCGCTGTGCACATCGAGCTCGAGGTAGCTGCGACGCAGCGCGCGCGTGTGCCACTTGAACAGGGTGAACAGCGGATTGAGCTTGTGGCGGCGGTAGCGGCGGCTGATCTCCTTCACGTCGATCTTCAGGCAAGACAGGAAGCGCTTGCCGAGGGCGCAGCACGTCAACCGGGTCCTGCCGCGGGTCACCACCTCGGGGAAGATGTCGGAGCCGGTGTCGAGCAGGTCCTCCATCACGCCGACGATGCGGCGCACATCGTTGGAGTAGGTCAGCTGATCGGTGATCAGCCGCTTGTCACACCCTTGGACAGTGAGGTTTTCCCACTTCAGTTCGAGGGGCATTGTTCCAGTCATCTCAGTAGCTCCTAATAACAGCGTTCATTCCTTCGCTGGCAGCAACGATCCCGCAGTGCAAGACCGCGTGCCGCTCGGGGTTTTCAGGGGGTTTCGGGCCAACAGCGGGCCGACGACTTAGCGCCGGTGGCGCGAGGTCCGGTTGGTCATGAGGTGCCGCATGTACGCGGTCACCTCGTGGTCGAGGAAGCGAGTCGATCGCCCGACGTGCACCGGCTTCGGGAAGTCCGGATTGAAGCGGGGCGAGCGTTCGTCCAGGAAGGCGTACAGCGTCGAACGTCCGATCTGCAGCCTGGCCTGGACCTCGGGGACCGTCAGGTGCCGGAGGTCTGAGGAGGGCAGCGTTTCCAAGCAATTGCTCCTGTTTCGTTGAGGAGCTTTGAGCCTACGTCGCTGAGCGAAGGTCGAGCCGGCGCGCTACCCGGTGTAATTCTCTACACCGGGTCACGTCCTCGCCCGGGGCCTCTTGAGGGCTGCCCGGACCTAGATTGCCCCTCGCCGGAGCTAGAGCGCCCGCCAGCTGCGTGCTGGTCGGGCGCAATGGGAGCTCGCTACAGCCTCCGCTTCATGACGATGCGGACCAGCAGCACAGCCAAGATGGCTGCGAGGTGCTCGAGGTCGAGGGTGGGCTTTCGGATCACGGTGGCTCCTGAGAGGCCGGCGGCGCCGGCGGGATCGAGGGACTGCTGCCCTCCCTTTCGTGATGTGGGTTTGAAATTCGGTGGGTTGAGGCCTGGCACCGGCCGGGGTCGGACTTTCCCGACTGACACCAGCGCGCGCGGCGGGCATGGTGTGGCCATGCCAGCAACGTCCGGCACGGCGCCCCACCACGCGGCGCGTCGTCATCCAACCGGGCGGGCGTCGCATGGATAGCGGCGCTGCTGGCAGTCTCCAAGCGGGCATCGCGCCCCACCGCCGCCCGCCGTTTGGGGCAAGCTGACGGATTGCATCGGCTTCCCGGGATGACGACATGGACCGAACCGCTCGATCGGGGTACTGCCTCCCGTTCCTCCCCCTGCCGTGTCTGACGTCCATCGAGTGGGCCGCGTGGCTGCAGGCGATTGGAGCCGTGGTCGGTATCGCCGTGGCGATCTACCTCGCCCGGTCCGGAGAGCGACGCGCGCGGAAGCTCCTCGAGGCGGACCGCGCCCGACAGGCTGGGATCGCGCAGCACCTGATTGCCGGCCGGGCGTCAGAACTCCAGGACGAGGCCGAAGCGAAGGCCGCGTGGTTGCGAGGCGGCGGCGCGCCGCGCGACCTTGCCCATCCCTCGCGCGAGGTGCGCGCAGCTGCCGCCGAGCGTCTACGGCTTGCGTCGGCTGACGCTTTCGCGAGCGACGTCCGAACGGCCGGCCCCCATCTCGACACGCTGCCCGGCATCAGAGTGTCCGGAACCTTGAACGCCGCGCAGGACCACAACCGGCTGATCTCGACGATGCTCGACACGTTCGACATCGAGCCGTTCGCTCCCCACTTCCGGCAGCACATGACGGCTCGTCTCACGCAAAGCCTTGACCTTGTCGCAGCGAGCGCCGGCGCTTTGTCGCACTATCTGGTGCCGCGCGAGGCCCGATGACCGACTCGAGGCCCGGCTGGGCGTAATCTCCCGATGGACCCCCAAGGATGACCACGATGGACAGGGAATCGGCGTACGACAGAGGCTTGTGGTTCGGGTTGGCAGTGTTCGCCCTGGTCGGGCTGGCGATCTACCTGCTGCACGGCGTTCTCGCCCAGGTCATCAGCGACTGGTGGGCCACCTTCCTGCTCTACGTCCCCGCCTTCTTCGCCGTGCTCCTCATTCGCCCGGCCCAGGAGCGCTATGCCCACTTCGCGCTGCGGCGCTACTGCCAGCGCGCAGGCCACGAGCCGGATCATGGCCGCGGCCCGCATGCGCCAGTCTTCTGCGAGCGATGCCGCGCGCTGCTGGCGCCAGGCGACGCTGCGAATGTTCGGAACGCAGGCACCTGATCAGGCGCGCCAGTCGAACGGGCTGATCATCGGCACCTCGGCAGCTTCCCGATCCGTCACCGTCGCCCACTGGCCGATCAGGCGCACCCCGTCGATATAGGCGGGCTCGCTGCCCGCCTTCCAGCCTCGCAACGTGGCCAGGGGGACGCTCAGCTCATTGGCCAGCCGGGTATGCGGCCAGCCTGCGTACTGCAGGTCCATGATCACGCGGAACCAGTTGACCCTGTCGACGCCCCGCCGCGCCGCTATCCCCATGATCACCTTGCCCCGAGGCGGGCGATCATGTCCGCCGCCTTGCGTTCGGCGTCCTCGATCATCTTCTGCCGCGCCGCCTCCACGTCGAAGTCGGGCGGTCCAGAGGGCCCGGGGCCATCGCGGAGCTGCTCCACCCGCAGCAGCAGGCCGATCGAGGCGGCCGCTTGCTTCCTGCACCAGGTCGCGTCACCTCGCTCCTGTGGCGAGAGCTCCTTCGGCTTGCGGCCGGCGCCGATCCAGTTCGTCGGCTTGCAGTCTTCCATCACCACCTCGAAGAGCTGATCGCTCAGGAGGGCCAGCCGCTCCAGTTGGTCCGGTCGCATCGTCATTCCCCCATGGCCGCTTCAAGGTCAGGTGCCCGCTCCGGGAGCGGCTGCCCAGGCTCCCACCACCACTCCTGCCCGTTTTCTCGTCGCGCGCGCTGGCGCATGCGGCGGAGGTAGCCGGGGCTGAACTGCTCCTGCAACTGGTGGAAGAACAGGTGGTCTGTGGTCGCTTTCGTGTACCAGAGGTTCGCGAACGGCGTGTGCGACTTAACCAGGCGCACCGCCTTGCCACCTGCCTGGTTCGCCTCGCCTGCGTTCACGTCGTCCTTGAGCTTGAACAGCGCCTCGAGGTCGCCAGCGATGGGGCCGCCGATCGCCGCCAGCGGCGAGGATCCGCCCCGGGAGGTGTCGGCGAACAGGAAGTCACCATAGAGGCCGAGCGAGCCGCCCTTGAGGAACGCCGCGCCCCAGAACTTGGGGTCGCTCATGTCCATCGGATCCTTCCCGCTCACGATCTCGTTGAGCTGGTAGGCCATGGCGCCGAGCACGGTCGTGGTCGCCATCATCGTGCCCAGGTAGCCGACCTTCCCCGCGCCGGTCTGCATGGCCATGCCGCGGCGAAAGTGCCGCGTCATCATCGTGATCGGAAAGCCCTTGAACTGCCAGAACGAGCGAGCGATCTCGCCGCCCCAGGTGCCGCGCTCGAAGGTGCCGTACATCATCGACCGCTCGCGGGCGGCCGGCTCGATCACCGCCATCTGTCCTTCGTCGAGTACCACCGCCATCAGGGTGGTCGAGGCCCGGTCCTTCACCTGCTGCACCGTGACGCCGCGCGCCGCGGCGATCGCTTCGAGCTGGGCGTCGGGTATGTCGCGGATGCTCGCTGCGGTCAGCACGGTGTCGCCGGTGCCGCGCCAGTCCTCGGGCTGCGCGAGCTTCCACACGTCCCAGTCCGCATCCGTCACGCCCTGGCTGCGCAGGCGCTTGGCGTCCGGAGCCTGCATGTCGTCCAGGCTCGCGTATCGCCGGCTCAAGTCGCCCAGGGTGTCCATGTAGGTGGCGGTGAACGCGCGCTGCTGCCCCATCGTCAGGGCGTTCATGCCCGAGGCCTGCATCACCCGCGCCGCCGCGCCCTGCGACCACTTCGCCAGCTTTCCGGACACCGTCGACGACGTGCCCAGGCCGTCCGCGCCCCAGCGGTTGAGGCTCCCGATCATCTGATTGATCCCCAGGCCCGCGCGCTGCGCCAGCCGGCGGTGCTCGGCGTTGAGCGGGTTCAACTGGCGGAGCTCGTTGCCGAACACCTTGAGCACCGGCATGCCGTTGAGGTGGGCCGTGATACCCACCGGCCCGTGGTCGGTCAGCGCGGTGATGACCGACGAGCCGAGCCGCGCGGCTACGTTGAGCGCCCGATAGGTGTCGAAGCCGTTGGCGATCGCGGCCGACGCAGGCGGCTCGTGCAGGGAGGCCACCTCCTCGTACAGGCGATCCATCCGCCGGCGCTCCTTGGCGTTCGCCTCGGCCTGCAGCGGATCCCGGACGTCGTCGGCTTGCTGCGCGCGGTCCGCGGCGGTGCGGTATGCCAGGTCGCTGTTGGGCCCGAAGGTCTCGATCAGCGCGATGTCGCGCGAAATACCGTCGACGTGCCCGACCATCAGGTCGAGCAGGCTCTTGCCACCGTAGGCCTGCTGCGCCTCGATGAAGGCCTCGGCGTCCCGGTAGTGGATCTGGCGCGCCTCGTTGCCGTGATTCGCACGCATCCCCGAGCCCCGGAACTGGCCCGGGTCGATCTTGTTCGTGCCGTTCGTGATGATCGTCAGCGAGGCGTGCGTGAGGAACTCGCGTAGCTGCGCGTCGTCCATCAGCGTCCCGTCCGGGTTCGCGTACTGCTCCCGATCGACCCACCGCATGTGGTCCTCTATCCAGCCCTCCCGGTTCTTCGCCACCAGCGCCGCTGCATGGTCGCGGGGCATGTGCCAGTCAGCCCGGTATCCCACGTCCCCGCCGGCGGCGTTGTAGCGCTGACGCAGCGACTCCGTGACGTCGCGCCAGGCCTTGGCCGCAGTCCGCGCCGTGGGGTCGCCACCGCTCTGGCCGAAGATCTCGCGCACCAGGGCAAGGTTTGCGGCTGGATCGTTCAGCAGCCCGAGGAATCGCCCCTTGAGCACGTCGATCGTGTCTGACATGCGGCCTACTGCCTCCTGGCGGATGGCGCGCGCCTGGCTCTCCACCGTGACCGTTCCGGTGCGTCCGTCCGGCATAAAGGCGAGCAGGCGGTCGAGGCCTTCGAGCTTCTTGTCGAACCCGGCGAGGTGGTTCTCGATCCGCTCGGCCGCCAGCACCTGCAGCACGACGCGCTCGCGCTTCTTCTCGGCCTCGGCCAGCAGCTTGCGGGCCGCGATCTCCGCCGCCTGCTGCCGGCGCTGGTCGGGCGTCATGGCAAGGGCTGCATCCCGGTCGCGGGCCACCTCCCGCTGAGCGCTGCGCAGGCGGGCGTCGACGTCGGCCAGCTCGGCCGCGGTCATGGGGCGGCCAACGGCCGCGGCTACTTCGTTCTCGCACTCGGGTCGCATCAGAGGAACCTCAGGGCACAGGCCATCGCGGCTGCGAAGGCGCGGGAGTCGGATTCGGCACGGCTGACCAGGGCGTCGGCATCAGCGAGCGCGCGCGCCACGGGCACGACGCTGCCGTCGTCGAGGGTGATGGTCAGGTCTGGCTTCGCGTCGCCAATCCGCCGCGCCGCAGCCAGCGTGGTCGGGCCGGACATCGCGTCAGCACCGGCAGGGGCCGGCTGCTCTGCCGGCGTGCGGGCAGGTTCGCCCAGCACCTCGCGTATGACGCCGTCGACACCCTCTCGGTCCAACACTTCGTCCAGCCGCGCCGCGGTGGCGACGGCGTCGCTCGGGTCGAGGTTGTCGAGGCCCGTGACACGGAAGCCATTGGGGCTCGCCTCAATGCGCACTGGGCCGAACTCCGCGGCCACCGTCTCGCCTGCCTCGACCCGGGCCGCGCTGTCGTCCAGGAAGGCGCGTGCGGCCGCTGCGGGCGATCCCGCCTCCGGGACGGCCGCCGCATCCTCAGCGCGCAGGGGCGCCGCCTCGACACGCTGGCGCGGCCTCACGGGCATGTCGTCCACGCCCGCCAGCCGCTGGGCCAGCCGGATCAAATCAGGGTCGCGGTCAATGCGGCCGAGCCGGTCGCGAAGCTCCACGGCTTGGCGCTCGTAGCCGAGCGACGCCCGGTGCTGCTCGATCACCTGGCGGATCTCGGCGCGACGATCGCTGGCGAACTGGACTTCTTCAGCGGACAGGCGCGCGCTGGGGTCAGCGGGGACCACACCCGCGCGGGTCGCCTGCTCGTTGTCGCGCAGGACCGCCATCAGCTCGACCTCCTCGCGATGCATGGCGGCTAGCTCGTCGGCGGCCAGCCGGTTCTGCGCTGCGAGCTCGTCCAGGCTCGACAGGCGCTGGTCGATGACGCGCCCAGCCTCGGGGCCGTCGAAGCGCGGCATGGTCGGCCCCTCGATCGGGTCGAAGGCCACGCCGGACGCGTCACGCCCGGGAACCTCGACCCCGGCGCGCGCGGCTCGGGCGTCCCATGTGGCGATGGCGCCGGCTTTCGTCTTGCCGCGCAGGTAGGGATTCGCGGCCAACTGTTCCGGCGTCAGGATCTTCGCCATCGGTGTGTCGTCGGCTGCGCGCGCGAACTCCACGCCGCGGCCGGCGCCGAAGTGGTGGGCAGCGTAGAGGTTGTGCAGCGAGGCCTGCTGTCCGGCACGTCGCAGCGCGTCGGCATTCCCGGCGCGCAGGACGCGCTCCATCTCGGTCGACTTCGCCGGATCCGTGCGCAACGCCAGGAGCTCGGCGTCGCCAAGCCCTTCCGCCCACGCCGGCTGCGCGCGGCGCACCGTCCCCAGCCACGTTCGTTCCGTGAACTGGTGCAGTCCCGTGGCGCTGCTGGTACTGGCGCGTGCATCGGCCCGGCCGCTGGATTCGAGTGCGACCAGGTAGGCGTCGTAATCAGCGCGGGCGGGCGTGAAGGCATCGACCACGTCGGGGCGCAGGTTGAAGGCGGCGAGGTCGACCACGCCGGCCACGTTGACCGGCTCTCCGCGCAGCGCCTGGTCGATCGCGGTGGACAGCGCATCGGCGTGCGCACGCGCCGCTGCAGGGCTTGCAGGGTCGCCCGGCATGCTCTGCCGGTGGAAGTGGTCATTGTTGCGGGCAGTCAGCACCGCATCGCGCTGCGAGGGCGTGAGCCGCGGCGCGTCCACGTGCGCGCGGACGCCGAAGGCGGCGCCCATCAGGATGTCCAGGCCGCGGGCGTAGGGGTCGGCCGCGTCGTACGCCTTCGCCTGCTGTTCGTACCCGCCGGCTTCGAGCACCTCGGCGCTGCCAGCGTCGGCGGCGACGCCCAGGGCAAGGTTCGAACCCGCGCCGGTAGCGATCCGCTGCGTCAGCGTCGACCCCCACGCGGCCGGTAGCCGCATGCCGACAGCGGTCGCGCCCAGGTTCACCGCGCCGACTGCGCTGGCGGTGTCCGCGTCGACACCTTGGCGGACCAGCTCGGTCGCGGGGCTGATCCCCGACTGCGCGAGGAAGACCGGGAGCGTGCCGAACATCTGCGGGATCGAGCCGCCCACCTCGGCGACCATGCTCATTGCCTTGGACGCGGAGCCCATCGCTTCGGGGTTCGGCTTCCAGTGGTCGACCGCCTGATTGAGCGTGTCGTCGATCACGTGCTCGAAATACCAGTCCTGCACTTCCGTGCCGCTGGCCTTCGGCGCCAGGCCGAACGCTTCGCGGTGCGCGCGCTCGTCTTCCGGGAGCGTCTGCCACGCCAGCCAGTCGCCGGCGGCCTGCGCCTTGTCGATCGCGATGGCCACAGGTGCCGCGCTCATGCCGATGGACTGGCCGCCGCGGGCGGATGCGCCCATCCAGCTCTTCTGCGCCTCGCTGAAGAAGCCGGCGAAGGCGCCCGGCCCCTGATCCTCGAGCTTCAGCCGGTTCTGCTCAGCCTCGTCGTCGATCGCGCGGCGGCTGTTGGTTGCCAGGTCGAAGACGCTCATCGGCCACCGCCTGCTTTGCGCTGCTCGGGCGGGGCGGCGAGGTCCAGGGTCAGCGGATGGCCGTCGGATCCGTACAGGAAGCCGCCACCGGCGCCGATCAGCCGATAGGCGGAATTGCCCACCTGCCGGAGTCGGTAGTCGTCGAACTCGCGGGAGAACCCTTCCGGAATCACCTTGGCCGCTGCGGTCCATCGGGCCTCGAGGCCATCCATGAAGGCATCCTCATCCATGCCCCAGGGCGGGAACACCTCGCCGCCGTTGACGTCGACCGGCACGCCGATGACCGCGCGCACGGCCTCACGAACGCGCTTGGGATCCACCACGCCCGACACGTCCCCCACGCGCGCGGCGCTGCCGGCGTAGTAGGCGCGCACGCCCTGGGCCGCGATGTCGTATGCCTCGGGGTTGCCGGCGAAGGCGTTGCGGACCAGCGGCTCGAACTCGGCGGCGAACTGCGCCGGCGTGGGCATCGGGAACTTCCCGTTTCCGTCCCCGGCCTTGTCGCCCTTCGACTTGTTCAGCAGCGCCTCGCCTTCGAGGATCGTCCGCGCGACGTCGCCGGCATCAGCCCTCACCGCGCCGCGGAAGATGCCACCCGGCCGCAAGGTGGCCTGCCGCTGCTCTGCGTAGATCATGCCAGCCAGGGCTCGGACCGGTGCATCGGGGGACACCTGCTGCATGGCTGCGCGGTATGCCTCCGGGGAGCCGGTCGCCTGATACAGCAAGCCGAAGGCTTCGCCGGCCTGCCGCGGGCTCGCCCTGTCCAGCACCTGCGACAGCGCGGCCGCCTCTTGCGGGAGGAGAGGGTTGACGCTCACCGAGGGGCCGAACTGCTTGCGGAGCGCGCCGATGGCGTCCATGCGCGAGCGGATCTCCACGCTAACCGAGGCCACGTCGCCGCTCTCGATGGCTCCACCCAGGTCCAGGGGCTCGACCGCCTGCCCCGTCATGTTGGCCAGCCAGACCAGCGGTTCGTCTGCTCGCTGCTTGTTCGAGCTCGCGACGACTTTCTCGATGCGCTCGATGCGCGCCAGGTCTTCCGGCGTGCCGCCAGCGGCGAGCTTCGCGCGCAGCCCTTGGACGTAGACGGCCTGCTCCTCGGGCCCCTGCCGGATGACGCCGTAGACGTCCTGCAGCGCGCCAACCGCCGCGGTGAACTCCGGTTCGTACGGCGTGCCCGCTACAGCCGCCTGCCAGTTCACGAGCATGTCGGACGTGGGACGCACGCCGCTGGTGGCCTGGGCCCAGACGTCGGACACAGTTCGCTTCGCGACTTCGTCGCGCCGGTTCGCCTCCTGCTGCGCATGCGTGTCGAGCTGCTGCAGCCGCGTCCGCACGCTGTTGGCCAGCACCAGGCGCTGATTGGGATCCTCGAGCGTGACGGTGTAGCGGCCATCCTTGCCGGTGAGGTCCTGCAGCACGGCGTCGAGCGCCACCCTGTCCGCCCCCGCGGCCTCGATGCGCCCCTTGGCCTCGTTGCCGTAGATAGCCTGGTTGGCCTTGCGGATCTGCTCGCTCGCCTTCGCCTCGTCGTAGCCCGCGGCGCGCAGCAGCGGTTCCAGTGCCTGGTTCCGTGCAACGGCTTCCTCGACGTTACCGCCAGGCATGCCCGCCACCATCACGCTGCGGTTGAGCGTGTCGATCAC
The DNA here is from genome assembly GCF_039548395.1 of Luteimonas changyuni. Taxonomy (NCBI): domain Bacteria; kingdom Pseudomonadati; phylum Pseudomonadota; class Gammaproteobacteria; order Lysobacterales; family Lysobacteraceae; genus Luteimonas; species Luteimonas changyuni. Next base: position 8,208 of record NZ_JBCLUZ010000038.1, on the reverse strand, counting down.
CGATGCCTCGTAGTGCGCCTGCTCGGCACGCGTCTGTGCGCTCTGCACCTTCGCTCGGGCGCGCATGCGGGTCTGCTCGGTCACGGCGAGGTACTGCGCCGACATAACCTCGTCGCCCTCGAGAGCCAGCGTCGGGGGCTGCAGCTGCCCCATTCGGTCTCCCCATTCCCGCTCGGCGTTTCGGAAGTCGACCCGGCCAGCGGCAAGATCCTCGCCGAACCGCTCCTGCTCTTCGAAAACCTGCACCTCGTACTGCGTGCTCGCTGCCGCCATGTCGACACGACGCAGCGCCGCGGCCTTGGCCTCTTCTTCGCTGGTTTGGCGCTCGCTTCGCTGCAGGAGCCGGTCGCCCACGGCCATCGCCGTGCGGCCTGCAGCCTCCATGGCGCGTGCTGCGTCCATGCTGCCCGACAGGTCGACACGCGAGGTGCCGGTGCGGGGTGCCACCCGCGGCTGATCGAACTGGCCCAGAGGGATGGTCGCCATGATCAGCCGTTGTCCCTTGCGCGCTTCCAGGCGTCGCCGTAGTCGACCATGCTCGTCGTCGCCGACAGCAGCGTGCTGGCCTGCTGGGTCCTGCCCGCGCTGCGGGCGTTGGCGCCGGCGATGCGGTCGGCGGTGGCCTGCTGCCCCATGCGCGCGCCGCGATCCTGGGCGTTGAACACCGTGGTCATCGCGTCCTCTTCGGCGTTCCGGGTGATCTCCTCGTTGACCTTGAGCGCGGTGGGCGAGCTCACGTCGATGCCGGACGCGGCGGCCGCGGCGGTGGCCCGGGCGCGCTGTGCCTTGCCTTCCTTGCGGATCCGCTCGGCCTCAATCGCAGCCTCCCCGCGTGCAGCGCGCGCATCCGCCTCGGCCTGGTTGGCCTGGAAGTTGGCGTTGGCCTCGGCCTGCTTGGCTGCGGTGTCCGTGGCATAGAGGGAAACGCCGGCGCCGACCGCGGTAGCCGCAAGGCCGACGAGCGCGAGGGTGGTGGTTGCTACTGCCATGGTCAGAGCTCCAGCAGGAAGGAGGATTCGAAGTGGTGGTAGCCCGCCGTAGCGAGCTGGTCGGTGGCGTGCGCAGGACTGCCAGCGAGGACGCTCATCGCGATCCAGCGACAGCCGCGGGCACGGCAGCGAGCCTCTGCTTGGCACCGGAGGTCGACCGCGACACCGAGGCCGCGCGCCTCGGGCTCGACCCACCACATGACCTCGGTTGCGGTGAGCGTGGCCGGATCGAAGGCCAGGCCAGTGACGTGCAGGCCGATCATCCCGACCACCTCGCTGTGATGCTCGGCGACCAGGAGAACCCCGCCAGCTATCAGCGCAGCGACCAGGTCGGCAGCCGCAGCATCCGAGTAGCCCGCGACGGCGGCGTACGGCGATGCGGCATAGAAGCGGCGGCCCATGGCCAGGATCCGCGGCACGTCGGCAGCCGTGGCGTCGCGGATGACCGCGCGCGAAGTGGCAGGGCTGGTAACGACGTGCTCGAACGCTTTTGCAACGTGGACGGAATACATGGGCTAGGACTCCAAGGTGTTGGACAGCCGACCTCGCGCGCGGCGCGCACGCAGGTGATCACCGCTTCGGCGCGACGGCCGGCGGGTTCGAAGGTGTGTTGTTGGGGGTGAGACGGTCCCGCGCTGCGCGCCGGACCTGGCGCCTACTCGGTGCCGCGTGCCTTCCTGGCTTCCGCGGCGAGCATGAGGATCTCGAGCGGCGGCGTGGCCAGCCACTGCTCCGGCGTCCGTGTCGCGCGGAGCTCGGGCGGCAGCGCGGCCAAGTCCGCCTCGTGCTCGGCCATCACGTTCCGGCTCAGGTTGTCGGCGATCGCCTGGCCCCTGGCCTTCGCTGCTTCGTCCTTGGGCATCGCCCAGCCCGCCGAAAAACGCGCGCGCGCGCGAGGCGGCCAGTGTAACGGGCTCGATTCGGCCGGTCATGCCTTCCGGCTCCGCTCGAGTATCTGCCCGCCGGTGCCGATGGTCAGGACCTCGTGGTCGCGCAGGACGCGCACGGTCGGCGCGCAGTTGCACCACCTCGGACCTTTCGAGGGCGCCGGGCAGCGGTGCCGGTGCTCGATCTCGACGTGGGTAACGTCGCCTGGCTGGATGTGGCCGGCTTCCAGGGCGGCGCGGAGGCGGTCGGAGTAGTTCATCCCGGCCCCCGATTGGTGGGGTGGGACTCCCCCCATACCCCATAGTCCCAGTCCCACCCACCCACGGCCCCGGTGGCGGAGGGGTGACGGCAAGCGCTTTCGCTAGCGCGCGCTTGCCTAACACCCCATCCCCCGGAGCCATAGCGGGACTGGCGGGACTCCGGCATCAGTCCCACCGGAACCCGCGCCGCATAAGGGCTGCTGACGTTGGCGGGACTATTCACGAGTCCCACCCTTGCCGAGGCGATAACCCACGGTTTCACGGCCTCCCGCGGTGGTCGGATAGGGGGTAATCGCGCCGGTGGTTTCGAGGCGGGACAAGGCCAGTCCCACGATCGACGATGACATCCCGGCGAACTCCCGCACGCGCCTGGCGGTGATCGCCCGGTCGGGATCCTGTTGCTGCAGTTGGGCGATGGCTCGCAGCGCCCGATCGTTCTGCGCCTGGGCGGTGGCTTCGACCTTCCCTGCCTTCGCCTCGTCGCGGTACTCGGCACGCCGGGCGCGGACCATCTCCAGCACCTTGCGCCAGCGCTTCCCCTGCAGCTCGGGCGGCGGCTCGATCTCGACGGCGGCCGGGCCCCAGTCCGTCATCAGCCACCGGAAGAACACCGGGAACGGCTCGGCGCCCTTCGAGCTGTCGAGCGGGATCAGGGCCGTGATGCGGGATTCCAAGGCCGGGGCCACCATCATCCGCAGCACCGTGCGGGCGTCGCGGTCGGGGAACGGGCTGTCGGCGCTGCCCAGGTTGACCACCATCGCTGCCTGCCGGGCGTTGTTGATCAGGACCGTGCCCCCGCGGATATCGGCCGTGGAGACGTTCAGGTCGGGCAGCGACTGCAGCGATGCCTGGCTGACGTGGTGGCTGAGCACGACGGCGACGTCGGTTTCGCGCGCGATGCGACGGAGCGCCAGGATCAGCGCGCGGAATCCCGGGTTCGTCTCCTCGGCCTCGGACAGGGTCGACGCGGTCTCGAACACCACGAGCCGCGGTGGTGCCTCGGCTTCCTTCATGGCGCGGATCACCTGGATCACGGCCTCGACCGTGGCCGACTCGATCGGCTGCCCATCAATCACGCGCACCAGCTCGCGGAACGGGCTGAAGGCCTCGGTGCCCAGGTCGGGCACGATCAGCCGCCGCTTCACCAGGTCCGCCGCGCTGTCCGAGAGGATGGACACCTGGGCCGCGACCTTCTCGGCGTACTGCGCGCGGTCGTCCTCGCCTGAGTAGATCACCGCGGAATAGCCCTTGTCGGGCCACAGGCCGCCAAGGGTGTGGCCGATGATCTGAGCGATCGCGGTGGCGACGATCATGGTCGTCTTGCCCTCGCGGGAGTGGCTGGCGTAGATCGTGACCTCGCGCAGCGGAAAGAGGCCCGTGCGCCCGCTGGAGAACACATGCGGGTGCGGCTCGCGCGCTGCGGCGAGCTCGTCGTCGCTCCATGGCTGCATCAGGTCCTGCAGCAGGTCGGACAGGGCCGGCGCCGGGGCGCGGTCGTCGGCGGTCTTGCGGCTGCGCGCCTGCCCCGCGCCGTACTGCGCCGCCATCGCTTCGTCCCGAGGGTCGCACTGGTCGAGTGCCGCTGCGCGCGCTTCGAGCGTGCTCATGCGCGCGCCTGCTGCGGCTGATAGCGGGGAGGGTCGCGCAGGACGCCACGCGCGTCGTCGATGCGGTGGCAGGCGACGCGCAGACGGTCATGATCCTCCGGCGTCAGGCTCTCGCCGTTGCCGAGCTGCCGAGCCGCAACCAGCACCACGCCGGCCTCGAGCCCGAGGACGTCCAGGGCGGCGCCCCACTGCGACTCGCGCGCAGCACGCCGGGCCTGGCGCCGGCCGTCCGGGCTGTCGTCGCGCAGACGCTCGGGGAAGAGGTCGGCGAGCTCGAGGCCCACCGCCTGGAGGATGGTCAGGATGTCGCACCCGCCGAAGCAGTGCAGCAGCGCGCGACCTTCGTCGGATTCGTGCACGGCGACCTTGCGGCTACGGCCGCCGCACGCCGGGCACATGGCCCGGTGTCCTTTGCCGCTGCGCTGTACCCCGTCCAGGCGCGCGAGAATGGTGTCGACCGCGCTCACGCCTCGCCGTCCTCGTCGTCGTCCCACGGCAGCGGCTCGTCGCGGTCGACGTTGCGCGCGGGCGCAGGATGGGCGGCCGGCGGCGCCTTGTAGAGCGCCACCATCGACGCCAACGCCGCGCGACCGTCGACCAGCTCGTCGTCGCCCCTGCGCGCCGTCACTGCAGCGTCCTCGTGGTGTCGTCGTCAGCGATCAGCTCCCCGTGCAGCACGCGCATAGCAGCGCGTCGGAAGAGGCCGACGCACTCCAAGGCGTTGAGAAGGGCCTCCGTCGACTCAGCGCTCGGGACGCGCTCAGCAGCTTCCAGAATCCAATCGAGGTCTGCCAGCTCCCCACGCAGGAGGCCGATGTCGCTGTGGAGGCTGACCAGGCGCGTGTCGCGCCCGCCGCACCAGTTGGGGCCCAGGTCCTCCAGCCGCTCCGGCGTCGCCCGGATCCGAGGGGCGTGGATCGAAGGGCTCGACTCTGGCTCCGCCGCCTGCCGAGCGCGGTACTCGCGCAGCCAGTCGTAGAACGCCGGGGGCAGTGGCGTGGGTCCGCCGCGACCCTTGTAGCCGTAGAGGATCGAGAGGATCGGATCGAGCACTCCCTCGACCACGGCCTGGCCGATCTCCTCCCGCGTGGCGTGCATCTCCTCGGGCTTATCCGGAGCGGCGCGCCCATCGGCCGGAAACTTCACGACCGAGCCCGTCATGCCTGCTGCCCCGGTTCGGCTGCGCCATGGTCGATCAGTCGTCGAATGTCTTCGACGCGGTACGCGGCGGCATTCGCTCCGAGCTTCACCGGCTTCGGGTATCGGCCGTTCCTGACCCCCTCGTACCAGGTCGACCGAGACACCGGGATCAGCGCGGGAAGTGCAGCCCTATGCTTCGTCTCCGGACTTCCGAGGATCTGCGATAGCCGCAATAGGCCGGTTTGCGGGAGGGGGATGGACATCGAAACTGCTCCGTCGTGTCGACCGGGCGCCAAATTGCACGCGGTCACCGATATGGCAGTTCGAGCATCGCTTCAAGTGGTGCGCAGTATCCCGCCATCCCGTGCGGCTGCGTGTGGCTGCGTCCGGTCGTGACCGATCAGAGAGCCGGCACCGCGACGCCATGTCGTGGGAGCTGGCCACGGGCGAGACCCGTGGCGTCTATCCATAGCGCGATCAAAGCCTCGCCGCTTTCGTAGCCTGGCTGCACGATCGGTCGCCTCCACCTTCGCACCGTGGACTCCGGAAGATCCAACGTGCGGGCGACCGCCCGGCAGGAAAGCCCTGCGACGCTGAGGTCAGTGAGCACTGCGGCCCAATCCACCCGCGAGCGCTCCTTCATATCCCCTCGTCACTGCTGGGAGTCGCTGGATCGGGGACCGCACTTTTCAACTTCCGCCGCCCCGGTTCCATCTGTTCGCCCGGGAACAGCAACGGCAGGATGGCGTGGGCCATCGCGGGATCAGGAATGCCGATCGTGCGGATCGCGAAGCGGCCGCGCGGATCCGCTGCCGCGGGATCTTCTTTGCCGTGTCGCTTACCCATGGCATCGCTCCCGGACGAGCTCCGAGACAGCATGTGCCCGCTGCGTGCGCGGTGCCTCGATCATTTCTTCGAGCCGGTCGACCAGGCGCTGCACTCGCCCGACGTCGGCAGCGGCCTGCGGTGGCAGTGGCTGTGTCCCTGCCGGGAACTGCAAGATCGTGGCGCTCATCGGGACGCTCCCGCGTGGCTTTCCGCACCCTCGAGCGCCGCCGCCAGCTTCCGAAAGACCACGCACAGCGCACCGTCTCCCAGGTGCGCCAGCCCCGGAATCGGATCGGCGCGGAGTCGCGCGATGAACTGTTCCTCGTCGCCGGGAAGCGGTGGCGCCGCGGGAGCGGAGGCCGGCGCCGGGAACTGCAGGATAGTCGCTGCCATGGTCATGCCTCCTCGGCGGCCGCTACAGCGCGCGCGATGCGGCCGCGCTCCCGCTCCGTCAGGCCTGCGAACAGCGGATCCCTGGCCTCTGCAAAGTTCCGCACTTCGCATCCCCACTCGTAAAGGAGGACCGTCGCCATGCCATCGGGACGCGTGTACTGCGCGAACGGCGTGCACTCGAACCTGACCAGCACGTGCCGTCGTCCGTTGCGCGCGCTGGGCCTCTCGACTCGCAGGAGCCGCGTGGGGACGCCCCCTCCACGATTGAGTAAGCGCAGCACGGCGGGGGTAGCCGCTCCGCCAGTCTCCGGCATCACCGGGACTTCAACGACGTCGCCGGCCGAGGTGGGCTCGAGCCCGTGGTCGCCATATGCCAGTACCATTTCGCTTGCCATGATCGTTCTCCTATCGAACGGTTGTGGAAGGCGGGCCGGGTGCGCAAACACCCGGCGCCGCCGCTTTGTCGGCTATGCCGACGCTGAGTGCCTGGCCTTGCGGGCCTGGTCGATGTGGGACACGCCAGCCGGGCTGGTCTCGCAGTAATGCGCCCAGTCCTTCATGAGGCTGGCGCGCTTCGAGAAGAGGTCCGTGCGACGGTAGGCCGCTTCGGTCTTGTCGGAGAGCGCGTGCGCGAGGGCTTCCTCGGCGATCTCGCGCGGGTACGCGGTCATGTCGGCGGCCCAGTCGCGGAAGGTCGAGCGGAAGCCGTGGGCGACCACGGCGGGCCGGAGCTCCTTCAAGAGCTTCAACGGTGCCGCGGTCGTCATTGTCGGGTTCTTGCCCGAGCCGGGGAAGAGGTAGGCCGCGCCCTCGCCAGCCATCCGGGGCAAGCCCTTCACCAACGCCAGGGCGGCGGGGGACAGCGGGACCCGGTGCGGCTTGCCCGCCTTCATGCGCTCGCCGGGGATCGTCCAGGTCTTCGCGGCGACGTCGAACTCCTCCCACAGCGCGCCGGCGACTTCGCTCGGGCGCGTGGCCGTGAGGATCTGCAGCTCAAGCGCGCGGGCTGACAGCCCCTCGCGGGTGCGCAGCTCGCGCATGAACTCGGCAACGTCGGCATAGGCAAGCGCCGCGCGGGGCGTGACCTTCTTGAGCTTCGTCGGCTGCGGCAGCAGCTTGTCGAGGTGGCCGCGCCAGCGCGCCGGGTTCTCGGTGTCGCGATACTTGCGAGCAGCGGCCCAGTCGAGCACCGCCTCGATCCGCTGGCGCACGCGCGTGGCGGTCTCGGTCTTCGTCGACCAAATGGGCTCCAGCGCATGCAGAACGTCCGGCGTCTCGATCTTGGCCACCGGCATGGGCAGCAGCGGTGCCGCGTAGGTGTCCAGCGTGGAGCGCCACTGCTTGCCGTGCTTCTCGTTCCGCCAAGACGCCTGGTGGGCCGCGATGTAGCGATCGGCGCAGTGTCCGAAGGTCACGGCCCGAGCGCGCTCGATCGCGCTCTCGCTTCGTGCCTGCCTGCGCGCGTCGATGGGGTCCACGCCAGAGCGCAGCACCAGCCGCGCGTCACGAGCTGCCTGCCTGGCCTGCTCGAGCGACACGTCGCGGAGCGGCCCGAGGCCCTTGTCCCGGTGCTTGCCCGTGGCGCGGTCGCGGTAGCGGAACACCCATGACTTCGTGCCGAGCTTGGAGACGTACAGGTATAGCCCATCGCCATCGCTGTAGCGCCCGGCTTCCGAGAGCTGGCGCACCTTGAGCGCTGAAAGCTTGTTGACCGATCGGGCCATGTTCCCTCCCCTGTTCCCTACATTGAACACGGGATGCAGTCGGACGTCAATGGACACTCTCGGACAGCGATATCGCCGGACCCCTTTGTTTCCTGCATTCCTTCTCGGTCATTCAAGACGCAGCGAGACCGGGTCGGACACTGGTTGGGCGGACCCCCTCTCCGCCATATCGAGTTGCAAGTGATTGAAGCGAAAGGCCACTCTTCGGAGTGGCCTTTTTGTTGGTTCTTCTCCCGATTTAGGGGCGGGTGATTGCTCTGGGAGGGTGCGCGCTGCCCGCCGTGGAGGCAGGGGGGATGCCCAGCCGGAATATGCGCATCCTGCTCCCAGTTCCGGCCGCCGGCCATCCATGGCCGGCTCTGGGCATCCCCCCTGCCTC
>NZ_JBCLUZ010000037.1:0-33610 GCF_039548395.1 Luteimonas changyuni | reverse complement strand
GCCCGGACCTTTTGCGCGGTGGTGGACGAGGGCAACATCGACGCAGATGTCGCAACCGGGTGGTCGTCACCGGATCAGCGGCACGGTCACGCCACGTCACACCACGGCCACGATCCGCGAGCGCGCGCCCGCTCTTGATCTCCATCCCGAAGCCAAGAAACGCCACGGCCCGTCCCGTGCACAGGGGGTGTGCGGAGAGCCGGCCATGGATGGCCGGCGCCCGGCCGCTGGGAGCAGGACGCGGAGACGGCCGGCGCAGCACACCCCCTGTGCACGGGACGGGCTGCGCGGACTACAACGGAGAAATGCGCGGCACGGGCAGCCAGAATCAGGACGGAGCTGCTCCTGACGCAAAAATTGGTCCCGCGCTGTCGTCGATCGCGGCTGTAGCCGCTCCCACAGGCTGGGGGAGGCGCCGCTCCCACAGGGTTGGGAGGCGCCGTTCCACGGGATTGGCCCCGGGTGGCGTGCGAGCCTTGGTTGGGAGAAGGCCCAAAAAAAAGCCCCGCATGGGTGCGGGGCTCTTTCACCGAGGCCATGGCCCCGGGCGCGGCGTCTTGCCTGCCGTCAGTGCTTCAGGTTCTTGCGCAGGCGCTCCAGCGCCTGCAGCTGCGCCGCGACTTCGGCCATCTTCTGCTGGGCTTCGGCGATGTCCATCGCCTCGCCGCGGCCGGCGAGCACGCGCTCGGCTTCTTCCTTGACCTTACGCACCGCGGCCTCGTCGATCTCGTCGGCGCGGATCGCGGTGTCGGCCAGGATCGTCACCACCTGCGGCTGCACCTCGAGGATGCCGCCGCTGATGGCGAAGTCGAGCTTCTCGCCGTTGGCCTGGGTGACCACGACCTTGCCCGGCTTCAGGCGGGTGATGAGCGGCGCGTGGCGCGGCGCGATGCCGAGCTCGCCCAGCTCACCGGTGACCACCACCATGGTGGCCTCGCCGCGGAAGATCTCGGCCTCGGCACTGACGATGTCGCAACGGATGGTGGTCATGGGTGCTTACCTGCCTCAGGCCTTTTCGGCCATCTTCGCGGCCTTCTCGACCGCTTCGTCGATGCTGCCGACCATGTAGAAGGCCTGCTCCGGCAGGTGGTCGTACTCGCCGTCGACGATGCCCTTGAAGCCGCGGATGGTTTCCTTCAGCGGCACGTACTTGCCCGGCGAGCCGGTGAACACTTCGGCCACGTGGAAGGGCTGCGAGAAGAAGCGCTCGATCTTGCGCGCGCGCGACACGGCCTGCTTGTCTTCTTCCGACAGCTCGTCCATGCCGAGGATCGCGATGATGTCCTTCAGCTCCTTGTACTTCTGGAGCGTCATCTGCACGCGGCGCGCGGTGTCGTAGTGCTCGTTGCCGATCACGTTCGGATCCATCATGCGCGAGGTCGAGTCCAGCGGATCGACCGCCGGGTAGATGCCCAGCGAAGCGATGCTGCGCGACAGCGCGACCGTGGAGTCGAGGTGGGCGAAGGTGGTCGCCGGCGACGGGTCGGTGTAGTCGTCCGCGGGCACGTACACGGCCTGGATCGAGGTGATCGAGCCGGTCTTGGTCGAGGTGATGCGCTCCTGCAGCACGCCCATTTCCTCGGCCAGGGTCGGCTGGTAGCCCACCGCCGACGGCATGCGGCCGAGCAGCGCCGAAACCTCGGTGCCGGCCAGGGTGTAGCGGTAGATGTTGTCGACGAAGAACAGCACGTCGCGGCCGCGGCCCGACTCGTCCTTCTCGTCGCGGAAGTACTCGGCCATGGTCAGGCCGGTGAGCGCGACGCGCAGGCGGTTGCCCGGCGGCTCGTTCATCTGGCCATAGACCATCGCCACCTTGTCGAGGACGTTGGAGTCCTTCATCTCGTGGTAGAAGTCGTTGCCCTCGCGGGTACGCTCGCCCACGCCCGCGAACACCGACAGGCCTTCGTGCGCCTTGGCGATGTTGTTGATGAGCTCCATCATGTTGACGGTCTTGCCGACGCCGGCGCCGCCGAACAGGCCGACCTTGCCGCCCTTGGCGAACGGGCACATCAGGTCGATGACCTTGATGCCGGTCTCAAGCAGCTCGTTGGCCGCGGCCTGCTCTTCGTAGCTCGGCGCGTCGCGGTGGATTTCCCACTCGGCCGACGCCTCGATGCTGCCGGCCTCGTCGATCGGGCGACCGAGGACGTCCATGATGCGGCCCAGGGTGCCCTTGCCGACCGGCACCGAGATGCCCTTGCCGGTGTTGTTGGCCATGAGGTTGCGCTTCAGGCCGTCGGTCGAACCGAGCGCGATGGTGCGCACGATGCCGTCGCCGAGCTGCTGCTGCACTTCAAGCGTGATTTCGGTGCCTTCGACCTTCAGTGCGTCGTACACCTTCGGCACTTCGCTGCGCGGGAACTCCACGTCGACGACCGCGCCGATGATCTGAACGATCTTGCCCTGGTTGCTCATCACTTAAGTCCTCTGGAACTCGCTGTTTTTTCTGTTTGTGGGAGCGGCCATGGCCGCGATTGGTCGGGACCGGGCCACCTGGCCCCTCCCACATGCATGTATGGATCAGACCGCCGCCGCGCCGCCGACGATCTCGGAAATTTCCTGCGTGATCGCCGCCTGCCGGGCCTTGTTGTAGACCAGGTTGAGCGTGTCGATCAGCTTGTTCGCGTTGTCGCTGGCCGCCTTCATCGCGACCATGCGCGCGGCGTGCTCGGAGGCGATGTTTTCCATCACCGCCTGGTACACCAGCGACTCGATGTAGCGGGTCAGCACGTGCTCGAGCACGGTCTCGGCGTCGGGTTCGTACAGGTAGTCCCAGTCATGGGTCACCAGCTGCTCGTCCGACGGCGGCAGCGGCAGCAGCTGGTCGAAGGCCGCGCGCTGGGTCATCGTGTTGACGAAGTCGTTGTAGACCACGAACACGCGGTCCTGGCGGCCTTCGATGAAGCCGTCGATCATCACCTTGACGATGCCGATCAGCTGCTCGACCTCCGGGTTGTCGCCCAGGTGGGTGACGCTGGCCAGCATGTCCACCTTCAGGCGGCGGAAGAACACCGTCGCCTTCTGGCCGATGGTGACCACGTCGACCTCGACGCCCTTCTCGTGCCACTGCCGGATCTCGCCCAGCAGCTTGCGGAACAGGTTGTTGTTGAGGCCGCCGGCCAGGCCGCGATCGGACGAAACAATGACGTAGCCGACGCGCTTGATCTCGGGCCGCTCGACCAGGAACGGATGCCGGTAGTCGGTATTCGCCTGTGCCAGGTGGCCGATCAGCTGCCTCATCGCGCGCGCGTAGGGGCGCGATGCCTTCATCCGCTCCTGCGCCTTGCGGATCTTCGAGGCCGAGACCATTTCGAGCGCGCGCGTCACCTTGCGGGTGTTCTGCACGCTCTTGATCTTGGTTTTGATTTCTCTGCCGCCGGCCATGTCTTCGCTCGCTCTGCTCGCTACGGGGTGCTGGATGCTGCTGTCCGGGGACCGGGGTCGGGCGACCCCGCATCCCTGGTACGCCTCACCAGGAACCGGTCGCCTTGAAGTCTTCGATGCCCTTCTTGAACGCCGCTTCGATCTCGTCGTTCCAGGCGCCGCTGCCGTTGACCTTGGAAACCAGCTCGCCGGCGGTATTGTCGAAATGCGCGTGCAAGCCTTCCTCGAAGGCGCCGATCTTGTTGACCGCCACGTCGTCGAGGAAGCCCTCGTTGACCGCGTAGATCGACAGCGCCTGGTGGGCGATCGACATCGGCTGGTACTGCTTCTGCTTCATCAGCTCGGTGACGCGCTGGCCGCGCTCGAGCTGCTTGCGCGTGGCGTCGTCGAGGTCGGAGGCGAACTGCGCGAACGCCGCAAGCTCGCGGTACTGCGCCAGCGAGATGCGGATGCCGCCCGACAGCTTCTTGATGATCTTGGTCTGCGCCGAGCCACCCACGCGCGACACCGAGATGCCGGCGTTCACGGCCGGGCGGATGCCGGCGTTGAACAGGTCGGTCTCGAGGAAGATCTGGCCGTCGGTGATCGAGATCACGTTGGTCGGAACGAACGCCGAAACGTCGCCGGCCTGGGTCTCGATGATCGGCAGCGCGGTCAGGCTGCCGGTCTGGCCCTTCACTTCACCCTTGGTGAACTGCTCCACGTACTCCTCGGACACGCGCGCGGCGCGCTCGAGCAGGCGGGAGTGCAGGTAGAACACGTCGCCCGGATAGGCTTCGCGGCCCGGCGGGCGGCGCAGCAGCAGCGAGATCTGGCGGTAGGCCACGGCCTGCTTCGACAGGTCGTCGTACACGATCAGCGCGTCTTCGCCGCGGTCCATGAAGTACTCGCCCATGGTGCAGCCGGAGTAGGCGCTGATGTACTGCATCGCCGCCGATTCCGACGCCGTGGCGGCGACGACGACGGTGTGCGCCAGGGCGCCGTTCTCTTCCAGCTTGCGCACGATGTTCGCGACCGTCGAGGCCTTCTGGCCGATGGCGACGTACACGCACTTGATGCCGGTGCTCTTCTGGTTGATCACCGCGTCGATGGCCATCGCGGTCTTGCCGGTCTGGCGGTCGCCGATGATCAGTTCACGCTGGCCGCGGCCGATCGGGATCATCGCGTCGACCGACTTGTAGCCGGTCTGCACCGGCTGGTCGACCGACTTGCGCCAGATCACGCCAGGCGCCACGCGCTCCACCGGGGCGGACAGCTTGGCGCCGATCGGGCCCTTGCCGTCGATCGGCTCGCCGAGCGCGTTGACCACGCGGCCCAGCATCTCCGGGCCCACCGGCACTTCGAGGATGCGGCCGGTGGTCTTGGCCACGTCGCCCTCGCGCAGGTGTTCGTAGTCGCCGAGCACCACGGCACCGACCGAGTCGCGCTCGAGGTTCAGCGCGAGCGCGAAGGTGTCGTTGGGCAGCTCGATCATTTCGCCCTGCATCACGTCGGCCAGGCCGTAGATGCGCACGATGCCGTCGGACACGGAGGTGACCGTGCCCTCGTTGCGCGCTTCGGCGGCCAGCTTGACCGTCTCGATGCGGCTCTTGATCAGTTCGCTGATTTCAGAGGGGTTGAGCTGGGTGCTTGCCATTTCCGGTTCCTCGGTGCGCGCCAGCGGGTGGTGCGCGGTAAGTGGATCTTGTGGTGGCGTCGCGCCGGCCATCGCCGGACCGCAACGGCCCTGTTTACTGGTTCAGTGCCGTCTGCAGGCGGCCGAGCTTGCCGCGCAGCGAACCATCGATGACGACGTCCCCGGCGCTGATCACCGCACCGCCGATGAGCGCGGCGTCGATCGCGGTTTCAACTTCGACCGCAGTGCCGAAACGACGCTCCAGCGCGGCGCGGATAGCGGCCATCTCGGCTTCCGGGAGCTCGGCCGCCGAGGTCACCGTCGCGCGCACGATGCGTTCGGCTTCGGCGCGCAGGTCTTCGTACAGGCCCGCGATTTCCGGCAGCTGGGCCAGGCGACCGTTGCTGGCCAGGAGTGCGAGGAAGCTGCGCTGTTCCGCCGTCGCGGCCGCGGGTGCCAGCAGCGTGACCGCGTCGGCGTCGGTGAGCGACGGGTGGCCCAGCAGCGGCGCGACCTGCGGATCGGCCGCGACGCGGGCGGAGAACGCCAGCGCCTGCGACCAGCCCGCGAAATCGCCTCCGTCGCGCGCGATCCCGAAGGCGGCGCGGGCGTAGGGTCGGGCGAGGGTGATCTCCTGGCTCATCGGACTCAGATCTCCGCGGCGAGTTCGTCGAGCAGCGCCTTGTGGGCGTTGGCGTCGATCTCACGCTTCAAGAGCTTCTCGGCACCGGCCACGGCGAGCGCGGACACCTGGCGGCGCAGGTCCTCGCGGGCACGGTTGGCCGAGGCTTCGATTTCAGCGTCGAACAGCGCCTTCTGCCGGATCGACTCGGTCTGCGCTTCCACGCGCGCGGCCTCGACGATCTGGTTGGCGCGCTGGTGCGCCTGGTCGATGATCTCGTTGGCCTTGCTGCGCGCGACCTTGAGCTCCTCGCCCGCCTTGTCCTGGGCCTGCGCAAGCGCGCGCTGGCTGTTGTCGGCGGCGGCGAGGCCCTCGGCGATCTTCTGCTGGCGCTCTTCGATGGCCTTGAGCAGCGGCGGCCAGACGAAGGTGGCGATCAGCCAGATCAGCGCAGCGAACGAAAGCGCTTGGGCGATCAGGGTGAGATTGATGTTCATGGCAGTGCCTGTCGTGTTGGTCGGGGCATGCGGGGCGCATGCCGGCCTTGCTGCGGGGCGCGGGCGGCGGGTGCCGCCCGTGCCGTGCGCGGCGAGGCGATCAGCCGGCCAGCTGCGCCAGGGCGTCGGTCCACGGGCCGATGAACGGGCTGGCGAACGCGAACAGCAGGCCGACGGCGACCGAGATGATGAACGCGGCGTCGATCAGGCCGGCGGTGATGAACATGCGGACCTGCAGCACCGGGATCAGCTCGGGCTGGCGCGCGGCCGACTCGAGGAACTTGCCGGACATGATGGCGAGGCCGAGACCGGCGCCGAGCGCGGCGAGGCCGACCATGATGCCGATACCGAGGGCAGTGAAGGCCTGGACCTGGGCAAGCGTGGTGAGGATGGTTTCCATGGTTATCTCCGGGCGTGGTGCTTTGAGGGTTGGACGAAAGGGTTGGGGTGGAGCTGGAGTTGGAGCTGAAAAACCTGAACTTGAACTGGAACCGGGAACTGGAGCCGGGAAGTCAGTGGCTGTCTTCCGACAGGCTCAGGTAGACGATCGACAGCATCATGAAGATGAAGGCCTGCAGCGGGACCACCAGGATGTGGAAGATCATCCAGCCCAGGCCGAACACCGCGCCGCCGAGCATGCCGATGATGCTGGCACCGCCAAGCACCCAGATCAGCAGGAACACGATCTCGCCGCCGAACATGTTGCCGAACAGTCGCATCGCCAGCGAAACCGGCTTCGAGATCCACTCGACGATGTTGAGGATGAGGTTGAACGGCATCATCCACTTGCCGAAGGGCGCGGTCAGGAATTCCTTCGTGAAGCCGCCCAGGCCCTTGGAGCGCAGGGCGAAGAACAGCATCAGGAAGAACACGCTGATCGACATGCCAAGCGTGGCGTTGACGTCGGCCGTCGGCACCGGCTTCCAGTACTCCACGCCCACCCATGCAAGCGGGATGGCGAAGAAGTCCGCCGGGATGAACTTCAGCATGTTCATCAGCAGGATCCAGAAGAACAGGGTGATCGCGATCGGCGTCACCAGCTTGCTGGTCCCGTGGTACGTGTCCCGCGCCTGGCGGTCGACGAATTCGAGCATGATCTCGACGAAGGCCTGCCACTTCCCGGGCACGCCCGCGGTGGCGCGGCGGGTGGCGATCCAGAACAGGAAGGTGATCAGCAGGCCCATCGCCACCGAGCTGACCAGGGTGTCGACGTGCAGGGTCATGAACGACCCCTCGCCAACCGACGCGGTCAGGTTCTGCAGGTGGTGCTGGATGTAGCTGGTGGGGGTAAGGTCCGCCGCAGCCGCCATTTCAAGGATTCCCGTTTCGATGTCCGCTGGCCATGGCCAGCACCTGTGCCACCAGGGCGACGATCACGCCCCCGATCACTGCGAGGGGCGGCAGCCGCACCACGCCGATCGCGACCACCAGCACCGCGATCACCACCACCCACTTCGCCAGCAGCCCCAGCACCATGCGCGCAAGCGCGCCGGTGGCCGGTGCGATCCCTCCACCGAGCGCCAGCACGCCGTACAGCGCGCCGCCCGCGGCGATGGCCGCCCCTCCTGCCACCGCGCCCAGCGACCACGCGGATCCCTTCGCGAGCAGCGCAAGCGCCAGCGCGGCGACCGCGACCACCTGCCAGGTGATCGTGCGCCGCACCAGCCGCGAACCTGCGGCAAGGGGATTCAACATGGCGTCCTTGGGTGTGGTGCGGGAGCCGGCCAAACAAACTGGCCCCGTCTAGCCCCGGAATTATAGCAGTCGAATCGGGGCCGGGGCCAATGGGAGAAGTCGGGCGGCTGAACGGGGTGTCAAGGAGCCCCGGGACGGCAGGTCCACGCCCAAGCCCGGGGCGGCTGAACGCGACGGCTGCCGGGCGAAACCTTTTCGCGATCCCGCTGTCTGACCCTGTGCGCGGCCTGCGTGCGCTCTCCCCTCGTCGATCCACGCAGGCCCTGCAGAAGCCCCGGACTCCCCGGGGCTTCGACTTGTCAGGCGCCGGGCTCCCGCTCGCGGTCGCGCGCGATCCACTCCTCGATCGCACGGCGGGCGCGGCGCTCTTCCGCCTTTTCACGCATTGCCTCGACGCCCAGCACGCGCTGCAGGCCCACCATCACGCCGATCATCAGCAGCGCGAACGGCAGCGCGGCCACGGTGATCAGCGTCTGCAGCGCTTCCAGCCCACCGGCCATGAGCATGGCCGCGGCGATCAGGGCGATGGCGATGCCCCAGGCGAACTTGCGCGACAGGGGGGGATCGCCAGCGGTTTCGCCGGACATCAATCCAAGCACCAGCACCGCGGAGTCCGCCGAGGTGATGAAGAAGATCACCAGCAGCAGGATGGTCACGCCGGACAGCAGCTGCGCGAACGGCAGGCCGGCGTACATGCTGAACAGCACGGTCTCGTAGCCCTGCGCCAGCGCTCCCGCCATGTCCCCGCCGCCGAACATCTGCCCCCACAGCGCGGCGCCGCCGAAGGTGGCGAACCAGGCGAAGCCGAGCAGGCTCGGCACCGCGACCACCCCCAGCACGAACTCGCGCACGCTGCGGCCGTAGGAGACGCGGGCGATGAAGGAGCCGACGAAAGGCGACCACGAGATCCACCAGGCCCAGTAGAAAATCGTCCAGTCGGCCACCCAGGTGCTTTCGGAGAACGGCGCCATGCGCAGGCTCATCTCGATGAGGTGGTCGAAGTAGCTGCCCAGCGAGGTGGTGAAGATCTCGAAGATGAAGCCCGTGGGACCGAGCAGGGCCACCGCCAGCAGGAGCACGCCGGCAAGGATCAGGTTGAAGGTCGACAGCCATTTGATGCCGCGGTCCACGCCGCTGGCGCTGGAGGCCATGTACAGCACGAAGCACGCGCCGATCACCGCCAGCTGCATGCCCAGGCCGGTGGGCAGGCCGAACACGCGCGCCATGCCGGCGCTGATCTGCATGGTGCCGAAGCCCAGCGTGGTGGCCACGCCGATGGCGGTGGCCACCACCGCGACGATGTTGACCAGCGTGCCGATCCAGCCCAGGTGGCGGTCGCCGATCAGCGGCTGCAGCAGGTCGCTGATCAGGCCGCGGCCGCCGCGGTTGTACTGGAACCAGGCGATCGCCAGGCCCATCAGCGCGTAGATCGCCCACGGGTGCAGTCCCCAGTGGAAGAAGGTGTAGCGCATGGCTGCGCGGGCGGCCTGCGGGCTGCCCGACGGCAGGCCTTCCGGCGGGTTCACCAGGTGCGAGACCGGCTCTGCGGCACCCCAGAACACCAGGCCGATGCCCATGCCCGCGGCGAACAGCATCGACAGCCAGGCCAAGCCGGAAAACTCGGGCTCCGCGTCACGCCCGCCGATGCGAAGTCGCGCAAAGGGCCCGAACGCCAGGTAGGCCAGGAACACGAGCGTGAGGAACACGATCAGCAGGTACAGCCAGCCGGCATGGCCGATCACCGCGGTCAGTGCCGCGGAGGTCAGCGTGCCGAACGGACCGGGCGCAAACCCGGCGATCACCGCCAGGGCCACGACCAGCAGCAGCGAAATGCGGAACACCATGGGCGGATCCCCGTTGTGCGACCGGATGCGGACGACAGCATAGGCTGTCACGAGACGTGACATGACGCCCGATGCCGGCCGGCGCCGCAGCGACAAACCGCCGCAGCGTTTTCACGCGTTTGCCACCGGTTGGCGTTCGACACTGCACGCCCCCCAACAGCGAAGGCCCCCAAAATGACCTGCGCGCATCACCGCACTTCCATCAAAACCCTGCAACACGCCGCCCTCACCGTGGCACTGGCGGCCATCGCGTCACCTGCGTTCGCCCAGGACGGCAATGAGCGCGACGACCGCTTCACGCTGCGCCTGAGCGCCTTCAACCCGGGCGCCGACCTGCGCCTCGGCGTCGATGGCCAGGCCAGCGACGGCACCGACACCGTGACCTTCTCCGACGCCGCCACGCTCGATACCGGCGACGACTGGCGCCCCCGCGGCGCCCTCAACGTCCGCATCACCGACCGCCAGTCGATCGGCGCCAGCTACTACGATTACGAGAACGACGATGCCTGGAGCTTCGGCGGCGGCATCACCAACCCCGGCCCCCCGCCGGGCAACCCGATCACGCTGCCGGCGGTGGATGCCTCCGGCCGGATCAAGTTCGCGATGGCGTCGCTGCACTACGAGTACGCGATCGTGGCCACGCCGGCCCTGGAATGGGGCCTGGGGCTGGGCGCGACCCACGTCGACCTCGAGACGATCGCCGACGCCGCCTGGACGGGGACCGACGAAATCGACGCCGGCTCCGCGCGCATGCGCGACGAGGTCTCGGGCTGGAGTCCCGCCGTCCACACGCGGCTGACCTGGCGCCCGGCCGATCGCTGGCGCGTGGATTTCGAGGGCCAGTACCTGGACACCGACTGGGGCGACTTCGTCGACGAGGACGGCCACTTCGAGCGTGCCGGCGTGGTCGTCGAATACCTGGTGACCGAACGCCTCGGCGTGCACGTCGGCTACGACTGGTTCCGGCTGAAGCTCCGCGACCGGTTCGCCGGGACCATCGTGCCACCGGCCGAGGCCGGCCTGGCCGACATCGACTACGCCGGCACCGGCAGCGCCCAGCTCAAGGTGCACGGCCCGATGGCGGGCGTGACGTTCCGGTTCTGATGCTGCAAGCCTGACGTGAAGCCGCCGCGGGGCCGGCATCCCGGACCCGCGGCGCGTACCTCAGTTCCTGACCTGCACGTCGTCGATGTAGACGTTGATGTCCCAGCTGGTGTTGGCGTGGTACAGCCAGATCGCATCCAGCTTCACGCTGCTCGCGGTGATCGCGCCGTTGCCGCCGACCCAGGCGTTCCACTGCGCGGCGTCGGTGAGGCTCCAGGAGACGTAGGTCCAGCTGTTGGCGGCGAGGCTGCGGCTGACCGAACGCTCGGTGCCATCGCTGTCGTCGATGCCCATGGCCACGCTCATGCCGCTGCCACCGGCGTAGACCCAGAAGCCGACGCTGCCGTTGGCGCGCGACAGCGCCGTGTTGCTGCCCGGGTTGCCCGCACCCGACAGCAGGCGTACGGCCCAGCTTGCCGACGTATTGGGGTTGTCCTTGAGCAGCACGCGCAGCGAGCAGCTGCCGTTCCTGCGCGTGGCACAGGTGCGGGTGGCGGTGGACGCCGTCGAGATGCCGGTCGTGCTGCCCGAGTACGCCGGGCCGGTGTTGAAATGCCCGGCGCTGCCCTCGAACGAGTCGAGGATGCGGGTACTGCCGCCGGAGCCCGGATTCAGCCGCGTGTAGTAGCTGGCCCAGTTCCAGTTGATGCCCGGATCGGTATGGGTCTGGCCGCTGAAGTGCTGGTGGCCCTTGATCTTGACCGAGGTCGGCAGGACGTTGATCCCGCTGCTGGGCGCGCCCCTGTAGGCGCTGGCGCAGCTGATGGCGCTGTACTTCGAGCAGAAGCTGCGCACCAGCGCCGCCGAGGCGTTGTACATCGCGGTGGTGTACCAGCTGCTGTTGTTGACGTAGCCCTCGTGCTCGATGCCCAGGGTATAGCTGTTCTGGTTGCGCACGTGCCAGGCGGTGTGGGCGTTGCGCACCATCTGCGTGACCTGGCCGTCGGAGCTGCGGATCACGTAGTGCGCGCTGACGTTGGACGAGGAGTTCTTGAACCAGCTGATGGTGCCGGCGTAGCTGCCCTGCGCGGTGTGCAGGGTGACCGCGCTGACCGCGGCGCTGCGCGAGGCGTTGTAGTTGCTGGAATGCGCCGGATTCCAGATCGCCGGGCCGTAATCCGTGCTCTGCGCGCGCAGGCTGCCGTCGCGGTCCTTCTTCGAGGCCTTGCGCACCAGCTGCTCGCTCACCGGATCGATGGCGAAGCCGTCGACTTCGATGCGGTCGCCCTCCACGTCCAGGCGCACGAACGGCGCCTGCAGCTTCACCAGCGTCGGCACGTCGAAGGCGCGCTCCCAGGCCACCGCCGTCTGCGGCACGACCATGCCCTTCTCGTCGACGCCGCGGTCCCGGGCCAGCAGCACGTCGAAGGCGAAGCTGGCGCGCGCGTAGTCGTCGATCTCGCCGCCGCCAGGCGCGGCGGAGTAGCCGGCATAGCGTGCAAGCTCCGGCGCCAGCGACTCCAGGTCACGCACGTCCTTGCCGCGCAGCTGGCGGCCGAGCAGCGTCGCGGCGGCCATGATGTTGGTGGCCGGGTCGTTCTTCACCCGCTCCATGGGGACGCCGAGCAGAGCGGCGGCCTCGCCGACCTGGTCGGCGAAGCCGTCGCCGGCGTAGAGCCCCATCACGCCGTGGGCGGCGGGCATGTGGTGGTGGTCGCCCATCGCGCCGGCATCGTCGGCGCGGACGTTGTGCCAACGGCTCTGCACGTAGGCGATGGCTTCAAGCGTCCCGCGGGGGATCTGCGGATACGCCGCGTAGGCGCGCGCGAAGTGCGAAGGGTAGGCCGCACGCTCGATGCGCAGCCGCGTCTCTTCCTGGCGCAGGCGCTGGTCCATGGCGCGCTCCTGGCGTTCGAACTCCACTGCGTCGGGCTGCAGCCGGTCCCTGGTCTCCGATGCCGAGGCGTTCGCCGCCACGCCCGCCATGCCGATGCAGGCGACGGCCACGGCCACGCCCAAGGACGTTCTCTTTGCAGATGTCATCTCACCCCTCCTGGTTGCGCTTGCGCGCGGGATCCAGGCATCCCCAAGCGCCTGGAACGGGCGCGAGTGGCCCGTTTGCCCAGTTGGGGGCAGCGCAGCAGGTGGCGACAGATGGGGCCGTCCCTAGATCGACCGGAAAGGCGAAGCCCGTCCGCGGAAAGCGCGGACGGGATCACGGTTTCAATGCGGACCGCGCGAACTCAGCCGCGCTTCTTCGGCATGTACAGGTCGGTGATGGTGCCTTCGAAGGCCTCGGCCGCCATCGCCACCGACTCCGAAAGCGTCGGGTGCGGGTGGATGGTGTGGCCGATGTCGGCGGCCTCGGCACCCATTTCGATCGCAAGCGCCACCTCGGCGATCAGCTCGCCCGCGTGCACGCCGACGATGGCGCCGCCGATGACGCGCTTCGTCTCGTCATCGAACAGCAGCTTGGTGAAGCCCTCGCCGCGGCCGATGCCGACCGCGCGCGCGCTCGCCGCCCACGGGAACTTCGCCACGCCCGGCGTGATGCCCTTCGCCTTCGCCTCGGTCTCGGTGACGCCGACCCAGGCGATCTCCGGATCGGTGTAGGCGACCGACGGGATCACCCGTGCGATCCACTCGCGCTTTTCGCCGGCCGCCACTTCGGCCGCGAGCTTGCCCTCGTGCGTCGCCTTGTGGGCCAGCATCGGCTGGCCGATCAGGTCGCCGATGGCGAAGATATGGCGCACGTTGGTGCGCATCTGAGCGTCGACCTCGATGAAGCCGCGCTCGCCCACCGACACACCGGCCTTTTCGGCGTCGACGCGACCCCCGTTGGGCACGCGACCCACGGCCACCAGCACGCGGTCGAAGCGCTTGCCGTCGGGGATGCTGTCGCCTTCGAAGCTGCAGCTGATGCCGTTCTTCTGCGCCTTGGCATCCACCACCTTCGTCTTCAGGTGGATCGCAACGCCCTGCTTCTTCAGCCGGTCGGCCAGCGGCTTGACCAGGTCCCTGTCTGCACCCGGCATCAGCTGGTCGGCCAGCTCCACCACGGTGATCTCGCTGCCAAGCGCGCGGTACACCGTCGCCATCTCGAGGCCGATGATGCCACCGCCAACGACGAGCAGCTTCTCCGGCACGTCGGCCAGTTCGAGCGCGTCGGTGGAATCCATCACCCGCGGGTCGTCCCAGGGGAAGCCCGGAAGCTCGAGCGCCTGCGAACCGGCGGCGATGATGCACTGCTCGAAGCGCAGCAGTTGCGTGTCGCCATCGGCGCCGGTGATCTCGAGTTCGTGGGCCGACACGAAGCCGCCGCTGCCGGTGACCACGCGCACCTTGCGCTGCTTCGCCATTCCGGCCAGGCCCTTGTTGAACTGGCCGACCACGTTCTGCTTGTGGCCGCGCAGGGCATCGATATCGATCTTCGGCTTGCCGAAGCTGATGCCGTAATCGGCGGCGTGGGCGGCCTCGTCGATCACCGCCGCGGCATGCAGCAGCGCCTTGGAGGGAATGCAGCCGACATTTAGGCAGACACCGCCCAGTTGTTCATGGCGTTCGACCAGGACCACGTCCATGCCGAGGTCGGCGGCGCGGAAGGCGGCGGTATAGCCACCGGGACCGGCGCCGAGCACGACCAGCGCGCACTCGATGTCGGCCTTGCGGCCGCTGGATGCCGCGGCCGCGGGTGCCTGCGGCTCGGCGGGCGCGCGGTGTGAGCGCGCGACCGGCGGCTTGCCGGGGCCGGCGGCATCACTTGCGGCCTTCCCCGTCGCATCGTCGTCGGCCTTGTCGGCCTTGTCGGCCTTGTCGCCGGCGCCCGCAGGCGCCTCGGCGTCCAGGACCACCACCACGCTGCCCTCGGCCACCTTGTCGCCGACCTTGATGCGCAGTTCGCGCACCACGCCGGCAGCAGACGAGGGCACTTCCATCGTGGCCTTGTCGGACTCCAGCGTCGCCAGCCCCTGGTCGACGGCGACGGTGTCGCCGACGCCCACGAGCACTTCGATCACCGGCACGGCGTCATAGCCCCCGATATCGGGAACCTTCACTTCAACGGAATTGGCCATCGAACCTGTCTCCAACAGTGGATCGGTGAGGGGCACTGCCGCAGCACGGTGCCGGGGACGCGGCAGGCCGGAAACCGGCCACGGACCGCTGCGCGCTCATGCGCGGCCACCTGGATCCGGGTCGCGTCCCCCGGTGCCCGGCGCGTCGGACCCGGACTCCAGTTGCGCGGCCAGCGCCTCGTCGGCGTCGAGCTGGCGCTGGGCGTCGACCTGGGCGTCGTTGCGCGACAGCGCCGCGCGCTCCGAATCGTCCAGGGTTGCCAGTTGCGGAGCGTCGCGCCGATCGTCACCGGCGCCCACGTCAGCGCGGCTGCCGGAGGCGTCGCCACCGCGCAGCGCGGACAGGGCCGCATCGCCTTCCAGTCCGAACGCGCTGCGCAGGTGCAGGTCGCGCTGCGGGAAGGGAATGCCGATGCCGTGCGCCTTCAGCGACGTATCGAGCTCCCACAGGTACGCCGCCTGGATCGCGGAATTGCGGCGCGCCGCGGTCTCGCCCAGCCATACCGCCAGCACGAACTCCACCGCGTTGTCGCCAAAGTTGACCAGCCACACCTGCGGCGCTTTCGGACCGTCCATCGACAGCGTGAACGGCACCCGCGACGCGGCCTCGAGCGCGGCCTTCTTGACCAGTTCCTTGTCCACCCCGTAGGCGACGCCGAAGCGGATCCGGATCCGGCGCAGCGACGACCGCAGGGTCCAGTTGACCACGCGTCCGCTGACGAACTCGGAGTTGGGCACCAGCACGTCGATGTCGTCGTTGGTGGTGATGCGCGTTGCGCGGATGTTGATCGCCTGCACCGTGCCGCGCACGTCGGCATCGAGCTCGACGAAGTCGCCGACCTTGAGCGAACGGTCGAACAGCAGGATCAGGCCGGACACGAAGTTGCTGAAGATCGCCTGCAGGCCAAAGCCCAGGCCCACGCCCAGTGCGCCGGCGAACACCGCGAACCTGCCGACCGGGATCCCGGCCACCTCCAGCGCGACCAGGAACCCGATCACCAGGACCAGGTAGTGCACGAGGCGCGAGATGGTGTAGATGGCCGCCTGGTTGGCGTTGGCATTGCGGTCGCCGTAACGCTTCAGCGCGCGCCGCGACACCAGGGACAGCAACCACGCCACCACCACCACCGCCAACGCGACGAGCAAGCCACCGGGCGTGACGCTGATGCCGGAAACATGGACCAGCGGCGCGTCGAGCCAGGGCAACAGCCCGTCGGCACCACGCTCGGCGGCGTCGCGGACGCGGTCGCCGGCAGCGTCGAGCGCACCACCTTCGCCAGGCGCCATCATCGGCTTACAGCAGCACCCGGCGCATATCGGCAAGCATCTCCGCCAGATAGGCGGTGAAGCGCGCGGCCGCCGCACCATCGATCACCCGGTGGTCGTAGGACAGCGACAGCGGCAGCACCAGCCGCGGCTTGAACTTGCTCCCGTTCCAGACCGGCCGCATCGCCGCGCGCGAGACACCGAGGATGGCGACCTCGGGCGCGTTGACGATCGGCGTGAACGACGTACCGCCAATCCCGCCCAGCGAACTGATCGAGAAACAGCCGCCGCTCATCTGCGCCGGGCCGAGCTTGCCGTCACGCGCCTTCTTCGCCAGCTCCCCGGTTTCGGCGGCGATCTCCATCACCCCCTTCCGGTCGCAGTCGCGGACCACCGGCACCACGAGGCCACCGGGGGTGTCGGCGGCAAAGCCGACGTGGAAGTACTTCTTCAGCGTCAGCGTCTCGCCGGAGGCGTCGAGCGACGCGTTGACCTGCGGGTATTTCCGAAGCGCGGACACCGCGGCCTTCATGATGAAAGCCAGCATGGTGAGCTTGGTCCCGGACTTCTCATGCTCCTTGTTGAGCGCGACGCGCAGCGCTTCAAGATCGGTGATGTCGGCGTCGTCGTGATGGGTGACGTGCGGGATCATCGCCCAGTTGCGCGCGAGGTTGGCGCCGCTGATCTTCTGGATCCGGGTCAGTGGCTGCTCTTCGATTTCGCCGAACTTCGAGAAATCGACCTTGGGCCAGGGCAGCAGGGACAGCCCACCGCCGCCGGCGACCGCGCCGCCCGCGCCAGCGCCGCCCTGCAGCGCGCCCTTGACGAACTGCTGCACGTCTTCGCGGACGATGCGGCCGTTGCGCGCACTGCCCTTGACCTGCAGCAGGTCGACGCCGAGCTCCCGCGCGAACAGGCGTACCGCGGGACTGGCATAGGGCACCTTGTCCGGCATCAGCGCGTCGGCATCGAAGCGCCTCGGCGGCCCGGTGTCTTCGGCCGGGATCACGCCGGCCTGGCGGTCGATCGATGCCTGGGCGAGGTTGTCGGCGGTCCCGGACACTGCAACAGGCGGCACCCGGGTCCCGGTTTCGGCGGCCGGCGTGACCTTGGCGTCTGATTCGGGCTGGGCACGCTTGGCGTCGCGGGCGGCGTCGGCGTCGGCGTCGCCAGCGTCGCCATCGGGCTTCGGCGCGGCCTCGGCGCTTCCGGAGCCGGCCTCGCCAGCCGCGTCGGATTCCGCTTCGGCCCCGGACGGCTCGATCAGCGCCACCACGCCGCCTTCGGAAAGCGTGTCGCCGACCTTCACCTTGACCTCGCGAACAGTGCCCGCGAACGGTGCCGGAACCTCCATCGTGGCCTTGTCGGACTCCAGGGTGATCAGGCTCTGGTCCTTGTCGACCGTATCGCCAGCTGCGACCAGCACCTCGATCACCGGTACGTCGTCGAAACCTCCGATGTCCGGTACGCGTGCTTCCTGGGGGCTGGCCATCGGGGTCTCCACGGGGCGATCGGGCGGACCGCTATTGTGGCCCCGCCCGCGGCACCCGCCAAGCTCGCGTGTCCCGGACCATGGTCAGTGGCGATTCACCGGCGTCGGCGCCCGGTGCAATCGATGAACCGGATGTGTGCAAGTGCCCGCTCGCGCACCGATTGCGACAAGCGCGATTCATGCTCGCCTCGATAGGGTGGCCGCGTCCCAACCCCGGGACCATATGTTCGTAACGAGGAGACTCCCCCATGTCCCCCATGAAGATCCTGATTCCGGCCGCACTGGCCATTGCCATCACCCCGACCGCCTTCGCCCAGGACGCCGGCAGCGCTGCCGACAAGCGCGTCTCCGTCGTCGCCGGCTATTCGATGGTGGAGCCGACCCGCAACCCCGAGATCGCCGGAACGCGCACCGAGTTCGACGGCGAGGGTACGCCCACGCTTGGCGTCACCTACCACATCACCGACAACTGGGGCGTTGAAGCCTGGGCGGCGGACAGCTACGGCCAGCGCGTCAACGCCGGCGGGGCCAAGGTCGGCAGCGTCGACGCCCAGCCGTACTCGCTCAGTGGCCAGTACCGCTTCGGCACGCCGGACAGCACCGTGCGCCCGTTCGTGGGCCTCGGCTACCACGAGACCAACTACGACAACGAGAGCGCCACGCCAAGCGGTGACCGCGTGGGCGTGGAAACCGCCAAGGGTGCGGTGGCGACGGTCGGACTGGACGTCAACATCACCCCGACCTGGTTTGCCCGCGCCGATGCGCGCTATTTCCAGGCCGACTCCGACGTGAAGATCAACGGTGTCGACGCCGGCGAGGCCAAGCTCGACCCGGTCGTGCTCGGCGTGGGCGTCGGCGCGCGATTCTGACGCCGGTCCCATGCGAACCACGGAGACGGGCCCTGCGGGGCCCGTTTCCATTTCCGTCCGCCGCGATGCCGCCTTGGCCTCAGTCGGCTGCCACCGGCTGCGCCTTGACCACGCGCTCCCGCCGCATCATGTACAGCCCGCTGACGACGATGATCGCCGCGCCCAACCAGGTCATGCCGTCGGGCAGCGCCTGCCACAGCACCAGGTCCAGCAGCACCACCCACAAC
Organism: Luteimonas changyuni; assembly: GCF_039548395.1. Taxonomy (NCBI): domain Bacteria; kingdom Pseudomonadati; phylum Pseudomonadota; class Gammaproteobacteria; order Lysobacterales; family Lysobacteraceae; genus Luteimonas; species Luteimonas changyuni. The sequence goes on along the minus strand of NZ_JBCLUZ010000037.1, from coordinate 14,982 downwards.
AGGGCGGTGTATTCCAGCGGCGCGATCAGCGAGGCCTGGCCCAGGCGGAAGGCGTGGGTCAGCGCGACCTGCCCCAGGCTGCCGGACAGCGCGATGCCCGCCAGCAGCCAGGCGTCGGCCATCCGCAGGGGCACCCACTGCGGCCAGGCCAGCAGTCCCGCGCCCATGGCGACCATGGCCAGGAACCAGAACACCAGTGACTGCGCGCTGTCGCGCTGTGCCAGCATCCGCACGATCACCACCGAGGCCGCGTAGCAGACCGTCGCGAACAGCACCAGCAGCCCGGCGTTGGTGAACACGCCCTCCCCGCCCGGGCGCAACACCACCAGGACGCCGACGATGCCGACCACGATCGCGGTCCAGCGTCGCGGACCGACGTGCTCGCGCAGCAGCGGCACCGCCAGCGCCGTGACCAGGAGCGGCCCGACGAAGGTGATCGCATAGGCGGTGGACATCGGCAGGTCGCGCAGGCCGGCGACGAAGCACGACAGGAAGGCCACGCCAAGCACGCCGCGCAGCAGGTGCAGCGGCCAGTGGATGCGAAACAGCGAGCGCAGGCCGGTGGTCGCTGCCGCCCAGGCCAGCACCAGCGGCAAGCCGACCAGTCCGCGCAGCGCCGCCACCTGCATGGGCGGATAGTGCCCCGCCAGCTGCTTCATGCAGGCATCCATCACGCACAGCACCGCGACCGCGATGAGCATCGCGGCGATGGCGCGACGGTGGTCGCGCGCGGCCACCTCTTCGCTGGCATCGACGGTGCCGCCGACAGCCGCGTCCGCCGCCGTTCCGGGTCCAACCGGGTCCATTGACCGCGCTCAGCCGCCGAACGTGGCGGCGTCGATCACGAAGCGGTAGCGCACGTCGCCGCGCAGCATGCGTTCGTAGGCCTCGTTGATGCCGGCGGCGTCGATCAGCTCGATGTCGCTGGCCACGCCGTTGGCGGCGCAGAAGTCGAGCATTTCCTGGGTCTCGCGAATGCCGCCGATCAACGAACCGGCCAGCCGGCGGCGGCCCATCACCAGTGCACCCGCCGACACCGGCGTCGGCTCGGGCATCCCCAGCAGGACCATCGTGCCGTCGATCTTCAGCATGCCCAGGTAGAGGTTGTAGTCGTGGGCGGCGGAGGCGGTATCGAGGATCATGTCGAAGCGCTTGGCCAGGCGTCGCGCCGCGCCGCGATCGCTGCCGGCCACCACTTCGAAGGCATGGGCGCCCAGCTTCAGCGCGTCCTCGCGCTTGCGCTCCGAGGTGCTGAGCACGGTCACGCGCGCGCCCATCGCGACGCCCAGCTTGACCGCCATGTGGCCGAGCCCGCCCAGGCCGACCACGCCGAGCTCGTCGCCGGCCTTCAGCCCGAAGTGGCGCAGCGGCGAGAACGTGGTGATGCCGGCGCACAGCAGCGGCGCGGCGCGATCCAGCGGCAGGCCGTCCGGAATCCGCAGCACGTAGTCCTGGTGCACGGTGATGCGCGTGGAATAGCCGCCTTGGGTGACTTCGCCGGTGGACGGATCGACGCTGCCGTAGGTGGCGACCATGCCCTTGTCGCAGTACTGCTCCTCGCCCGCCGCGCACTGCTCGCAGCTGCGGCAGGAGTCGACGAAGCAGCCCACGCCGACCGCATCACCCACCTTGTACCGCTCCACGCCTTCACCGACCGCGGCAACATGGCCGACGATCTCGTGCCCAGGCACCAGCGGGTAGTCCACCGCGCCCCACTCGCCGCGCACGGTGTGGAGGTCGGAATGACAGATGCCGCAATAGCGGATGTCGATCAATACTTCGCCGGCGCGCGGCTCGCGGCGCTCCAGGCTCCAGGGCGCCAGCGGCGCGGTGGCCGAGGTGGCGGCATAGGCGGCGGTCTTGTACATGGACGGACTCCGGGAATGGCCGTGGGGGCGGCCGGGCGCCCATGATGCACGAGGCCCGCGCCGACCGCGTTGCGGTACCCTGAGGCCCCTTCATTCCAAGGTGGTTACCGCGCCATGCCGTCCTTCGACATCATCTCCGAAGTCGACACCCACGAGCTGACCAACGCCGTCGACCAGGCCAACCGCGAGCTGACCACGCGCTTCGACTTCAAGGGCGTGGATGCAGCCTTCGAGCGCGAGGACGCGGTGATCACCCAGCGCGCGCCGAGCGAATTCCAGCTGCAGCAGATGACCGACATCCTGCGTGCCCGCCTGGCGGCGCGGAAGATCGACACCCGCTGCCTGGAGTTCGGCGACGTCGAGACCAACCTCGCCGGCGCGCGCCAGAAGGTCACCGTCAAGCAGGGCATCGAACGCGACCTGGCGAAGAAGATCGGCGCCGAGATCAAGGCCGCCAAGCTCAAGGTCGACACCCAGATCAACGGCGACAAGCTGCGCGTGACCGGCAAGAAGCGCGACGACCTTCAGGACGTCATGGCGCTGCTGCGGGGCAAGGAGTTCGAGCAGCCGCTGCAGTTCGACAACTTCCGCGACTGATGGATCCGCTGGAAGACACCCGCCGCTGGCTCCAACGCGCGGTCATCGGCCTCAACCTCTGCCCCTTCGCCAAGGCCGTAGTCAACAAGGGCCAGGTGCGGATGGTGCTGAGCGGGGCTCGCGACGAGGCCGCGCTGCTGGCCGAACTCGGCGAAGAACTGGCGCGCCTGCGCGACACGCCGGCGGCCGATGTCGACACGACGCTGATCGTGCATCCGCACGTGCTGGGCGACTTCCTCGACTACAACGACTTTCTCGAGACCGCCGACGCGCTGGTCGCGGAACTCGGCCTGGAAGGCGAGCTGCAGGTCGCGAGCTTCCACCCGCAGTACCAGTTCGCGGGCAGCGAGCCGGACGACATCGCCAACTACACCAACCGCTCGCCCTGGCCGACCCTGCACCTGCTGCGCGAGGACAGCGTCTCGCGCGCGGTCGAGGCGTTTCCAGATCCCGACGAGATCGTCGAGCGCAACGTCGAGACGCTGGAAAAGCTGGGCCATGCCGGCTGGCGTGACCTGTTCTAGGGGGTCATCGGGGCTGCGGCAGGGCGAGAGGCGGATCAGGATCAAGGCCCAGGAGCCCAGGAGCCGGGGGCTGCGGGCTGCGGGCTGCGGGAGGGAGCGTGCCTCTCCGAGGGGGACATGGACCGGCGAAGCAGCCGTCCATGGCTGATTCGCCTACCGCGCACATCCATGTGCGCTGTCCATGTCCCCCTCGAAGAGTCCCGCTTTCGCGAGTCCGGGGATTGCGGCTTCGGAGGGTTTTCGAAGCTCACCAATCTGGTGCGTTCGCCGTTCGCCGTTCGCCGTTCGCCGTTCACCGCAGGCGCAGCCCTGCTTGGCGCCACGCCGGCGCGATCATGGTGGTGCAGGAGCCGGATGGCGGGGGGAGTGCGGAGAGTGGGCCATGGATGGCCCACGCCCCCGCTTCCAGCCATGGATGGCTGGCGGCGGGGCGGAGCACTCCCCCCGCCAGCCGGCTCCTGCGGCGCGCGCCTGCACTCGTGACTATGCGCCGCCGGCCAGGATGGTGGCACTTCCGGAACCCTGTTCGCGGCTATAGCCGCTCCTACAAAAAGGCCGCGGAGACTGTCGGCCGTCCGTCAGCGACCGGGGCTGAAGATCGCGTCGCGGCCGGCCTCGTCGAGCATGTGCCACTGCCCTTCCGGCAGGTCGCCGAGGGACAGTCCGCCCACGTGGCTGCGATGCAGCGCATCGACGTGGTTGCCCACCGCCGCGAACATCCGCCGCGCCTGGTGGTAGCGGCCCTCGTGAAGGGTCAGCCGCGCCCGGGTGGGCGAAATGACCTCGAGCTCCGCCGGCAGCAGCGGCGTGTCGTCGGACTCCAGCATCAGCGTACCGCTGGCGAACGCGGCGACCTCGTCCCCGCGCAGCGGTTCCGCCAGCGTCGCCTCGTACACCTTCGACAGCTTCGACTTCGGGGAGATGATCCGATGCAGCAGCTGGCCGTCGTCGGTCATCAGCAGCAGGCCGCTGGTGTCGCGGTCCAGCCGCCCCACCGTCGACAGCGTCGGCGAACGCAGCGCGAAGCGCTCCGGCAGCAGCTCGTAGACCAGGCGGCCGCGATCCTTCTTGGAGCAGGTGTAGCCGGCCGGCTTGTGCAGCATCAGCAGCAGGCCCGGCGGCGGGTCCAGCGGCTCGCCGTCCACGCGCACATCGGCCCGCTCGGGCTGGTCGTCCGCGTACAGCACTTCGCCCGCCGCATCGGTCACCCGACCTTCGCGGAACATCAGCGCCACCTGCTTGCGGCTGCCGTGGCCCAGGTTGGCCAGCGTCTTGACCAGCTTCATCGCCGCATCCGCGCCTCGCGCGCATCCCAGCTGCCACGCGGCTCACGCGGCTCGCGCGCGGGCCGCGGCGGACGCGCACCCGTGGACTTCACCGCCTCCACCACCTTGAACCCGCCCTCCTGCGCTACCAGGCGCACCTCGCCAAAGCCGGCGCCCAGGGTCTCTTCATAGGGCAGGTGGCGGTTGGCGACCAGCCACAGCCGGCCACCGGGGCGCAGCGCCTGGGCGGCCGCAGCAATGAAGGCGCGGCCGACGTCGGGACGCTCGCGGCCGTCGGGCACGTGGAACGGCGGATTGCTGACCAGCACGTCGTAGCCCGTCGCAATGCCCGCGGTCACGTCCTGCCAATGGAAGCCCAGGGCCACGCGCGGCGCATGGCCGGCGAGGTTGTGCCGCGCCAGCGCCAGGGCGCGGGCGTCGGCTTCGAAAACGTCCAGTGCGGTGACGCCGGGGCAGCGCTCGAGCAGTTCGGCCGACAGGTAGCCGTAGCCGGCGCCGAGGTCGGCGGCGCGGCCAGCGAGGTCGCTCGGAAGATGCCGTGCGAGCAGCGCCGACGCCGGGTCGACGCGGTCCCAGGCGAAAACGCCCGGCCGGCTCAGGAAGCGGCCGCCTTCGATCCGTCGCGGTGCGTCGAGCCCGCGCCACTGCGCCGCCAGCGCCGGATCCGCGCCGGCCTGCCCGGCACGCGCCCAGAACACGCGGCATTTGTACTTGCTGCGCGTGCTGACCGGGCCGGCGATGCGCGCGAAGTCGGCCTCGGCGGACTTCGCGCCGGCATCGTTGGCGACGCTCGCGACCACGTACGCGCCCGGCGCCGCGCGCGCCAGGGCCTCGGCGAATGCTGCACGCGCCTCATCGCGCTGGCGCGGTGGAAGCAGCAGCACCAGCGGCCGGGCACCGGCGTCGCCGCCGATATCCGCCGGGGCACGGTCGCCCGAGCCCTCCGCGAGCCCATCGGTCACCGTGAAGCCGGCCCGCTGCAAGGCTTCGGCGTCCGGCTTGAATACGCTTTCGCAGGCAAGCCCGGGCCAGTCCTGCGGATCCAGCGCCGCGCCCGCGCGGGCACGCAGGAACAGCGCTTCCGCCTCGCGGGCCAGCGTGCCGTCGGCAAAAGGAAGGAGCAGCGCGTCGAGGGCGGCATCGCCAGGACTGGTCATTGAGGGTCGGGGACTCGATTCAAGGGCACGGGATTGTAGTGCGGCAACCGTCCCTGCACGGTCGACGAACGCATGCTTCATCCGGTGCGAATGCCGGATTTGCCAGCATCGGGCCAATCCCGGACCACAAGGAACCACGCATGCGCGCACTTTTCGTCGGCGGCCCCATCGACAACAGCGAGCTGGACATCGACGCCGAAACGCCGCCCACCCACTATCCCCCGGACACCGGCGGCGGGCAGCCGCGTTACCGGCTGCGCCAGATCGGTCGCAAGGGCGACGGGATCGCCTACGCGGTATATGGGGCTCCCGACAGCGCCGACGACGACGTCGCCTCGGTCGCCGAAGAGCGCAGCTACGCGCGGCGCTTCGAGGCCGAGCCCGAGTCCGTCACCGGCTGATCGGGGCGCGCCACGTGCACCCGGCGCGTGGCGCGCTCAGCCCTGCGGTTTGCCCAAGGCCATCGGCTGGCCCGCCGGTCCGGCCACCGCATCAACCCTGCAGTTCGCGCAGCGTTACCGCCGGTGGCGCGTCCAGCACGCGCCGCGTGGCCCAGAGCCCGGCCAGCAGGGCCGCGGCCATGCCGGCCAGGCCGCCAAGCGCCGCCATCGCGATGTCCGGCTCCCACGGCAGGTCGAACACCTGGGTGGCGACCACGCCCGCCAGCACCGAGGCCGCGACCGCCGCCACCACCCCCGAGAGCAGGCCGATGACCGCGAACTCCGAGGCCTGCGCCAGCCGCAGCTGCCGCCGGCTGGCCCCGAGTACTCGCATCACCCCGCCTTCGAGCAGGCGTTCGTCCTGGCTGGCGCTGATTGCAGCCAGCAGCACCAGCAGGCCCGCGGCCAGCGCGAACCAGAACACCACTTCAACGACCGTCGACACCTGGTCGGCGGTGCTGCGCACCTGCTGCAGCACCGCGTCGACGTCGATCACCGAGACGTTGGGATAGCGCTGCACCAGGGCGCGGGTGAACGCGGTATCGCCCTGCGGCACGCTGACCGCGGTGATCCAGCTGGCCGGATAGCCGTCCAGCGCGCCCGGCGAGAACAGCACGAAGAAGTTCGGCCGGAAGCTCTCCCACTCGACCTCGCGCAGGCTGGTGACGCGGCCCTCGATGCGGCGGCCGGCGATATCGAAGGCGACCCGGTCGCCCAGCCCCCAGCCCAGCGATTCGGCGAAGCCGGCCTCGACCGACAGTTCCGTGCCCTCGCCGCCGCCCGGCTCCCAGAACGCGCCCGCGGTGACCCGGTTGTCGTCGCGCAGCTCGGTGGCGGTGGACAGGTTGAACTCGCGGTCGGCCCGGCGCTGCGCGCGGCGCGAGTCTTCGTCACCGCCGCCGCCAGCGGCAAAATCGCTGCCGCTGACCGCCGCTCCGTTGTGCGTGGCCAGGCGCCCGCGGACCATCGGGTACAGCATCGGCTCGGCCAGGCCCTGCGCCGCGGCGATCGCGGCCACGCCGTTGATCTGGTCCTGCTGCACGTTGACGATGAAGCGGTTGGGCGCTTCCTCGGCCAGCGCCAGCTGCCAGCGCCCGACAAGGTCCGTGCGCACGAAGGTCAGCAGCAGCAGGGCCATCAGTCCGAGGCCGAGCGCGGACACCTGGGCGATGCTGGTGCCGGCCCGGCGGCTGACATTGGCCAGGCCGTAGCGCGCGGCGCCGCGCAGGCGCGTGCGCAGCCGGCGCACGGCCAGGATCATCAGCCAGGCGAGCAGCGCCAGCACGCCCAGGGTGGTGGCGATGCCTGCCAGCATCGCGATCGCAAGCGTCGCCGACCCCGCCTGCCACCACAGCAGCGCGCCGATGCCGGCGACGCCGGCGGCCAGCACGACCAGTGCGGCGGGCTCGGTGGGGTCGAGGTCGCGGCGCAGCACGCTCAGCGCCGGCACCCGGCGCAGGGCCAGCACCGGTGGCACGGCGAAGGCCAGCAGCACCACCATGCCCACGCCGTAGCCGCCAAGCGCAGGCAGCAGGCCCGCCGGCGGGATGTCGATGCCGAGCATGCCGGCCAGCCAGCCGGCGATCAGCCACTGCAGCCCCCAGGCAGCGGCGACCCCCGCGGTGCAGGCCATCAGCCCGAGCAGCAGCAGCTCGCCGATGTGGATGCCGGCCAGGGTCGCCTGGCTTGCACCGAGGCAGCGCATGACCGCCGCGCCCTGCAGGTGGCGCGCGCTGTGCCGGCGCGCGGCCATGGCCACCGCAACCGCGGCCAGCACCACCGACACCAGCGCAGCCAGCCCGAGGAAGCGGCCTGCGCGATCAAGCGCCGAGCGCACTTCGGGGCGCGCATCGGCGGCCGTTTCAAGCCGCTGGCCGCGTGCAAGGTTGCCGCGCGCGACGGCGGTGAAGCGCTCCACGGCGCCCGCATCACCCGCAACCACCAGCCGGTAGCGGATACGGCTGCCCTCCTGCACCAGCCCCGTCGCGGCGAGGTCCTGCGGGTGGATGAAGACCTTGGGCGCCACGTTGAAATAGTCCAGCGCGGCATCGGGCTCCTGCACCACCAGGGCCTCCAGCCGCAGCTCCAGGGTGCCGATGCCGACGCTGTCGCCGATGCTGGCGCCCAGGGTGTCGGCACCGCCGCGGCTCATCCACAGCGTGCCCGGTGCCGGGATCCCCCCGGTCGCGCGCTCGATGCCGTCGGCGCCGGCAATGCGGTACTCGCCGCGCAGCGGGAAGCCCTCGCCGATCGCACGCAGCTCGCCCAGCTTCAGCTGCGCCGCCTCGCCGCGGCCGACGCGCACCATGGTGTCGAGTTCGACGGTGTCCGCGTGCTGCAGGCCCGGGGCCAGCGACGCGTCCCGTGCCGGCCCTTCGATCGGCGCGTCTCCGCGCAGCACGGCGTCGCCGCCGAGCAGGCGGTTGGCCTCGATCGCCAGCGCGCGCGCGGCGCGGTCGGTGACAAAGCCGACCGCCGTGACCGCCACCACCGCCAGCACCAGCGCCGCCAGCAGGATGCGCACGTCGCCCGAGGCCAGGTCGCGCCTGAGCTGGCGCCAGGCAAGCCGCGCGACCCTCATGCCGCCGGGCCGCTGTCGGCCACCAGCCGCCCGCCTTCGATGCGCAGCGTGCGTCCGCAGCGCTCGGCCAGGTGTTCATCGTGTGTCACCAGCACGAGCGTGGTGCCCGCGTCCTGGTTGAGCGCGAACAGCAGCTCGATGATGGCTTGGCCGGTGCTGGTGTCGAGGTTGCCGGTGGGCTCGTCGGCGAACAGCAGCGAGGGTCCGGTGACGAAGGCGCGCGCCACCGCGACGCGCTGCTGCTCACCGCCCGACAGCTGCCGCGGATAGTGCCCCAGGCGCTCGCCAAGGCCGACGCGACCGAGGATTGCGCGCGCCGGTGTTTCGGCGTCGTCATCGCCGCGCAGCTCCAGCGGCAGCATCACGTTCTCAAGCGCCGTCAGCGAAGGCAGCAGCTGGAAGTTCTGGAACACGAAGCCGACCTTGTCGCCACGCACCTTTGCGCGGCCGTCCTCGTCGAGCGTGGACAGTGCTGCGCCGTCGACGGTCACCGTGCCCGAGCTTGGCGCATCGAGGCCCGCAAGCAGCGACAGCAGCGTGCTCTTGCCCGAACCGGAAGGCCCGACCACCGCCACGCTCTCACCCCGCGCGATGCTGAAGCCGACGCCGTCGAGGATGACCAGTTCGCCGCCGGGCAGCTGCACGCGCTTGCCCAGGGACTGCGCGACGAGCGCGGGCGCGAGGGTGCGGACGATGTCGGTCGATGCCTGTTCGGCCATGGAAACTTCCTGCTGCGGGGGACGCCAAGGATATCGGGCGCGGGCCCGGAAACGACGTCAGCGCTGCGCCGCGAACAGCGGATAGGGATCGATCGCCGTGCCCTTCCACCACTGTTTTTCCTGACCCAGCAGGAAAATGGCGAAATGCAGGTGCGGTGCGGCGGGATCGGCATTGCCGGTGCTGCCGACATAGCCGATGACCTCGCCCCGGCGAACCTGCTGCTGCTCCGCCAGCCCTGGCGCGTAGCGCTCCAGGTGCGCGTAGTAATAGGCGTAGCGTGCGCCCGGGTCGAACTGGTAGATGGTCAACCCGCCCAGCCGGCTGTCGAACAGCTTCTCGACGTGCCCGTCGGCCACCGCCAGCACCGGCGTGCCGGCGGGCGCCATGATGTCCAGCGCCTCGTGCACGCGGCCTTCGCTGCGGGCGTCTTCAAAGGTCGGCGAGAGCTGCGAGGGCGCCACGCCCCGGACCGGCACCATCAGGCCCGGGGGCGGTCCGGCAACGCTGTCGACGCGTCTGCCGGGCTCAGCCGGAGGCGCCGGCCGGGGCAAGACGCGTGTCTCTGCCGGTGGCCCCGCTGCGGCTGCGGTCGTGGCAGCGGGCGTGCCTGCAGACGGCGCGCTCGCGGCCTTGGGCGGCTGCACGCGTGGCGCAGTGGCCCTCGCGCTGGCAACCGGCTGCGTCGACGGGCCCTCCCCGGGCGGAACCGGCGGCGCCGGCGCGATCCGCAGGATGCGTGCACGCTCGGCGGGCGACATCGTCGCCGCGTGCAAGGCGGCCGCCAGCAGCAGGCCGGCGAAGATCCACGCCAGGTATTTCACTGGCTATTCCTGCAGCACCGCCGGAGTGCCGGGATCGACCGCGGCCGCAAGCGCGAGCACGTTCCAGTTGGTCAGCCGGATGCAGCCGTGGGAGTCGGTCTTGCCGACGTGCGCCGGCGCCGGCGTGCCGTGGATGCCGTAGTGCTCCTTGGACAGGTCCACCCAGGCCACGCCGACCGGATTGTTGGGCCCCGGTGCCAACGTGGCCTTGGCGTGCGCAGGATCCGCGTCCCAGAACAGTTCGGGGTTGTAGTGGAAGGTCGGATCGCGCGCGACGCCCTTGATCGTCCACTCGCCGATCGGCAGCGGATCGCGTTCGCTGCCCGTCGATGCGGGGTACTGGGCGACGATTTCGCCATCGGCGGACAGCAGCCGCACCACGGAGTCGGACTTGTCCACGACCACCTTCGCGACCTCCGGCAGCGGCGCGCCACCGTCGACCGCGGGCACTACGATGCGCGAGCCGACGACGGCGAGGTCCTTGTCCGGATTGAGCCGCTGCAGCAGGCCGGGGCTGGCATGGAACATTTCGCCCAGCGCCTCGGCCGCGCTTTCAAAACCGAGCGCTTCCAGCCGCGACTGTTCCATCATGTCGGCGGGCAGCGGCTTGAACGGACCCGCGATATCGGCGGCCGTGACCACGTATTCGACCAGGACCGGCGCGGCATCCTTGTCCAGCGCTTTCCACGTCGGCTCGTCCAGCTCGCCGCTGGCCGTGAGTCCGCGACTGCGCTGGAACGCGCTGATCGCGCGCTGCGTGTTGCCGCCGCCGCGGCCGTCGATTTCGCCGGGGGAAAAGTGCGCGCGATCCAGCAGCACCTGTGCACGCAGCATCGCGTCATCACCACTGGCCGCGGCGGGATCGTTCGCGGGATGCGTGGCAGGCACCGCCGCTGCCGCCTCCTGCGACGGTGCGTCCTGTGACGGTGCGTCCTGGCGCGCATGCGCCGTCGGCAGCGCGGTCCCGATCACGGTGCAGAGCACCAGGGCAAGTGGCTTGGCAAGCGTCATTCGGCAATCCTCGGTAGATGTCGCGGCGATGCTGCGCGAGCCGTGGAGCATGCAGCGTGAAAGACCGCCCGCCCTGCCCCGCCGGCGTTCAGGCCCGGCTTGCGAAGCCGCAGGCCTGCAGGCCGTGCAGTCGACGTCGACGCTAGGACGGCGGCCACTCGGGCATCATGTGTTCCTGCCGCGAAGCCGCGGCGCGAAACGGAGAACGCGGATGCTGCGAGGAACCCTGCCCGCCGGGCAGTGCCTGCCGGTGCGCCTGCTGCGCACGCTGCTGCCGGCCCTGGCCGCCCTTGCCTTGCTTGCCGCGGCGCCCGCGTCCGCCCGCCAGGCCGACGGGAGTGACGACACCCGGCGCACGGTCCTGGTGATGGGTGACTCGCTGTCGGCCGGCTACGGCCTGGCCGCCGACGAAGGCTGGGTTTCGCTGCTCGCCGCACGCCTCGCGCATGACTATCCCGGCTGCCGCATCGCCAACGCCAGCATCAGCGGCGAGACCAGCGCCGGCGGCTCGGCGCGGGTGGTCGGCGAGGTCCTGCATCATCATCCCGCAGTGGTGGTGATCGCACTCGGCGCCAACGACGCGCTCCGCGGCCTGCCGCTGGCCGAACTGCATCGCAACCTGGCACGCATGGTCGGTGCGTCGCAGCACGTCGGCGCCGAGGTGCTGCTGGTCGGCATGCGCATGCCGCCCAACCTCGGCCCCGAGTACGCGCGGGGCTTCGAGCGGGTCTACGAGCGACTGGCGGCGTTCTTCGACATCCCGCTGCTGCCCTTCCTGCTGGAGCCGGTCGCCCGCGACCGCACCAGCTTCCAGGACGACAACCTGCATCCCACCGCCGCCGCGCAGCCGGCGATCGCCGCGCACGCATGGCAGGCGCTCGTCCCGCTTCTGAACACTGCTTGTCCGCGGACCGCGCATTGATTGCAGCCCGTGGGCGCCGGTAGCAGACTGGAATGCCCCGCCGCAAGGAGCGCCGCCATGATTCGCGCCCGACGCATTCCCGGTTTCATCGCCGCCACCTTCCTCCTGGCCGCCCTGTCGCTTGCGGGCACGGCCGCCGCCATCGACGTCACCGATCCGGACTATCCGCGCAGCCTGGACCAGGATGGCCCGGTGGCGGTGTCGTGGTCGGATCCGGCCGGATTCAGCGAAGTACGCTTCAGCCGCAACAGGTTCGAAGCCAGGCGCGGCGACTGGGTCCGCGCGATCGCAAAGCATCTTGCGCGGCGCGCCGCCGCGGCACTCGCACCCGGCGAGCGCCTTGAAGTCGAGATCACCGACATCAAGCGCGCCGGCGAATTCGAACCTGCCGCCGGGCGCAGCGATCATGTGCGCATCGTCCGTGACATCTATCCGCCCCGGATCGACCTGTCCTACACGCGCTTCGACGCATCGGGCCAGATCGTGGACAGCGGTGCGCGCGAGCTCACCGACCTCGGCTTCCTGCAGCGGGCCGGGGGCACGGTGGCGATGGGCGACGCCCTGCGCCACGAGAAGCGCCTGATCGACGACTGGATCCGTCGCGACCTCTCCGGCAGGGGCGACTGACGGCCCGATGGCGGTCTATGTCGACGACGCGGTGACGCTCTGGCGCGGCCGCCGCTGGGCGCATCTGATGGCCGACACGCTGGACGAGCTGCATGCGTTTGCCGCCGCCCTGGGCATGCCGCGGCGTGCCTTCCAGGACAAGACCAGCGGCGCCCACTACGACGTCACCGCCGAGCTGCGGGAGCGCGCGATCGTGCTCGGTGCGGTGCCCATTTCCCGGCATCGCGACCGTGTGCAGATGCGCGCGGTCATTGCCAATGCCCGCCGCCAGGGGCGCCGTAACGCCGTCGGGGACGATAATGGCGGCGATGAATTCCCACAGGAGCCGCGCATGACCGCCTTCGACCTCTCCCCGCCGGACGATGCCAGCCGCCGCAGGCTCAGCGAGGCTCTCGACGACGAGGCCCGCCGGGTGCTCCTCGCCCACGGCACCGAAGCCCCGTTCTGCGGCGCCTTCCTCGACAACAAGCGCGAGGGCACCTATACCTGCGGCTTCTGCGGCCTGCCGCTGTTCCGCGCCAGCGCGAAGTTCGACTCCGGCACCGGCTGGCCCAGCTTCACCACGCCCGTGGACCCCGCGCACATCCGCTACGTGCGCGACAGCAGCCACGGCATGGTGCGGGTGGAAGAAGTCTGCGCGCGCTGCGGCAGCCACCTTGGCCATGTCTTCCCCGATGGCCCACCGCCCACCGGCGAGCGCCACTGCCTGAACTCCGTGTCCCTGGACTTCACTGCCGACGGCGACCCGCTGCCGGACCTGCTGGGCCGCGGTGCGCCCGAGGGCCTGCCGGCCGCCTGAGCGGCGTCCACGGCCGCGCCCGGGTATCCTCTTGCGCCGCGCGCCTCGGCACGCATCGCGTCTCCAGCACGGAATCCACGATGACCCAGACCACGCCGCCCGACCGCCTCAGCAACGACCCGCGCAGTCCCCACTACGACGAGGAGGCCATGCAGCGCGGCATCGGCATCCGCTTCAACGGCGACGAGCGCACCAACGTCGAGGAATACTGCATCAGCGAGGGCTGGATCCGGGTCGCCGTGGGTCGTGCGCTGGACCGCCGCGGCAACCCGATGACGATGAAGATCAACGGCAGCGTGGAGCCCTATTTCCGCGATGCTGCCGACGCAGGCGACCCCGCCTGACGCACGCGGAACGGGGCGCCCGCAGGCGCCCCGTGATCGCAGGGGTTTGCCACGCGATGCTGCCGCGCGGCCTCAGTCGCGATCCTTGCCCACCACCCGTCCGGTGTCGGGATCCAGGGTGAGATCCACGCCCTTGCCGTTTGCGTCGTCGGCTTCGGCGGTCCACATGCCGTCGTCGAACTCGACGTCATGCACCTTGGTGTAGCCGGCGGCCGAAAGCTTCGCGCGCACGTCGGCCTCGCTCAACCCCGCGACCCTGTCTTCGGGATAGATGGTGCCGTTGGCCGGATCGATGCGCAGTTCCACGCGCTGGCCGTCGGCGCTGCGCGCATCGGCCTTCCAGACGCCGTCCTCGAACTCGACGTCGTTGACCTTGGTATACCCCTGGGCTTCGAGCGTGGCCCGGACCTGGGGTGCGGTCATGGCATCTGCTGACGCACCGGCATCCTGCGCGGCGGCCGAACCCATGGCGCACAGGGCCAAGGAAAGCCCCAACGCCAGCCCGCTTGCGTACTTCGTGCCTGCGCATTTCATGCCTGAGTACTTCATGGATGTGTCTCCTTGATCGGGGTGTCGGCAGTGTCGATGTCACGGCGCGAACTGCGGATGAAAATCGCGCGGTTCCCGTTCAGCGCCGCGCGCGCCGCTCACGCTCCGTCGATGCGCACGACCGGAGAATCGCAAGCTCCCCCACACAGCGGAGCACTGCAAAGATGAACACGCGCATCCAGCACAGCGGCCTCATCGCCGCCGCCCTCGCCCTGCTCGTTGCCGGTGGCAGCGCCGTGGCCAATGACAAGGACCCGCCGACCGACCGCAGCGCCACGACTGACTCGGATCAGCCCGTCGATGACACCTGGATCACCACCAAGGTCAAGGCCAGCCTGCTTGCGGACGAAGACGTCGCCGGGCTGCAGGTCGACGTCGAGACGGTCAACGGCGTAGTGACCCTGAGCGGTGATGTCGACAGCCAGGTGCAGGTCGACGAAGCCCTCCGCATCGCGTCCGGCATCGAGGGCGTGACCGATGTCGATACCACGGGCCTGCGCGTCGACCCGACCGAATAGGTCCGCGCGGACTGCGTTGCACACAGACACCGGCCACGCGCCGGTGTCTTTTTTGGTTCTTCTCCCGACTGCGTGGGGGGCTTTCGGTTGATTGCTCCGGGAGGGTGTGCGCTGCCCGCCGTGGAGGCAGGGGGGATGCCCAGCCGGAATATGCGCATCCTGCTCCCAGTTCCGGCCGCCGGCCATCCATGGCCGGCTCTGGGCATCCCCCCTGCCTC
>NZ_JBCLUZ010000036.1:0-34693 GCF_039548395.1 Luteimonas changyuni | reverse complement strand
GTGCACAGGGGGTGTGCGTACAGCCGGCCATGGATGGCCGGCGGCCGGCCTTGGGAGCAGGACGCGGACAGGCCGGGGGAGCACACCCCCTGTGCACGGGACGGGCAGCGCGGGCTAAAACGGAGAAATGCGCGGCACGGGCAGCAAGGAATCAGGACTGAGCTGCTCCAGACGCAACAAGTGGCCCAGCACTGTCGTCGATCGCGGCTGTAGCCGCTCCCACAGGCTGGGGAGGCGCCGCTCCCACAGGTTGGGGAGGCACCGTGCCACGGGATTGGCCCCGGGCGGCGTGCGAGCCTTGGTTGGAGAAGAACCAATAAAATGGCCACCCGCAGGGGTGGCCATTTCGATTCAACTGGTGGGCGGTGCAGGGATCGAACCTGCGACCCTTGCCGTGTGAAGGCAATGCTCTACCGCTGAGCTAACCGCCCCAAGCAGGGCGCGAAGTATACGGTATAGCCCTGGGGCTGTGGCAAGCGCCGCTGGGGTTCAGGCCGTCGCCTGCGGCGCGTGACGCGCCCCGGTCCGCGACGAAGCGCGCCGCAGATCCTCCATGGTGCGGGCATGCTCGCGCAGGGTGGAGAGCGCCCCGGATGCCAGTGCGGCTCCGGGACCGTCGGCATCGGCCGTGCGTTGATACAGGCGGATCGCCCCGGCATGGCCGCGCGCCATGTGCCGCAGCCAGGCGCGATCGTAGGCCGCGCCCTGGTGGTCATCGAGCGCGTGCAGCGCCTTGCGCTGGCGGTCATCCGGTTCCGGGAGATCGCTGCCGGCGGCGTCGGCAAGGCCTTGGTTGAGCTGGCCGTGGTCGTGCTCAAGCTGCTGCGCGAAGCGCCTCAGTTCTGCCGATGCGCCGCGCAGCTGGGCGGAACGCGCGGCCTCGACATCGGCAACGCCGCGTTGCAACGCCTCCTGGAAGAACGAACCGGCAGCCTGCGTTCCGGCCTGGCGATTGTTGAAGGCTTTCCAGGCCGCGACGCCGGCGCCGGCGAGCATCGCGAGTCGGATGGCTTTGAGAATCATGGGGGACTCCTTTCGGGTGGGGGTGACCCGGTGCAGCACAGCAATCCGTGGGTCGGGCAGGCGTGAAGACCGGCGGTGCCCGCGCATGCTTCACGGCCCGGCCGTCGGACTTCACCGCTGTCTCACCGCGCCGCGCCTAAGGTCGGCGGTCCGCCCCCACCGCTGCGAGGCCACCATGGCGCGACCGATCTGGACCGGCACCCTGAGCTTCGGCCTGTTGAACGTGCCGGTGTCCTTGATGTCCGGCGAGCGGCGCGTGGACCTCAGCTTCCGCATGCTCGATTCGCGCGACAACCACCCCGTGCGCTATGAGCGGGTCAACGCCGAAACCGGCGAGGAGGTGCCCTGGAAGGACGTGGTCAAGGCCTTCGAATACGACAAGGGCAGCTACGTGGTGCTGGAGAAGGACGACATCCGTTCGGCGGCGTCGGAGAGCCACGAAACGGTGGAGGTGGAGAACTTCATCGATGCCACGGACATCCCGCCGCAGTTCTTCGAGAAGCCCTACATCCTGGTGCCCGCGAAGAAGGCGGAGAAGGGTTACGTACTGCTGCGCGAGACCCTGCGCGACACCGGCAAGGCCGGGATCGCCCGGGTGGTGGTCCGTACCCGCGAATACCTCTGCGCGGTGCTGCCGCAGGGTGATGCCCTGATCCTGATGCTGCTGCGCTATCCGCAGGAGATCGTGGACCCCGCCGACCACCGGCTGCCGGAGGGCAACACCGGCGACTACCGGATCACCGACAAGGAGCTGGAGATGGCCAAGCAGCTCATCGAGTCGATGAGCGGCGAGTGGGATCCCTCCGGCTACAAGGACGAGTTCCGCGAGCGCCTGGAGAAGGTGATCCGCGACCGCATGAAGTCGCAGGGCGTGGTCGCCAGGCCCGATGACGAAGAGCGCGATGTCCCGGAGGATGCGACCACCAACGTGGTCGACTTCATGGCGCTGCTGGAGAAGAGCATCGGCAGCAAGCGGCGGACGCCGGCCAAGAAGGCCGCCAAGGGCGCGAAGAAGTCGGCTGCGAAAGCCGCGAAAAAGACCACGAAAAAGGCCGCGAAGAAGAAGACCGCAAAGGGCGGTTCGTCACGCAAGGCGGCGAAGGCGCCCGCGCGCAAGGCTGGATGAGGCATGCGCGGTGCGCGCGCCGTCGCGGCGTGACGTGGCCTGCACGCGGCGATGACGTCGCGGCAACGCAGGCGGCGCTAGCGTCCAGGGCCACGTCCGGTGGTGGAGTGTCCAATGGCAGCGAAGAAGGCAGCGAAGAAGGCAGCAAAGAAGACGGCGACACGCGCGGCAAAGAGCCCGCAGACCGCAGCGAAGCATGTGGATGCCAGCCGCACCGTCGAGCGTCAGCGCGATATCCAGCAGCAGGCCGGCCAGGCCGCGAAGCGCGCGAAGAAAAAGGCGCCGGCGAAGAAGAAGGCTGCCCAGGCAGGCACGCGCCGCCAGCCGACCAACCCGATGCCGGAGCAGCACCTGGCCAAGCCGGGCAACGAACACGCGCTGGATCTGCAGCCGCGCTTTCTGGCGCCGGACTACGCGGGCAGCGGCAAGCTTGAAGGCATGGTCGCCATCGTCACCGGTGGCGATTCGGGCATCGGCCGGGCGGTGGCGGTGCTGTTCGCGCGCGAGGGTGCGGACGTCGCCGTGCTGCACCTGGCCGAGGACGCCGACGCCGAGGAAACCCGGGGCCATGTCGAAGCCGAAGGAGGGCGCTGCCTGGTGATCGCCGGTGACGTGCGCGACCCGGAATTCTGCAAAAGCGCCGTAGGCAAGGTCGCCAAGGCCTTTGGCAGGCTCGACGTGCTGGTCAACAACGCGGCCTTCCAGCAGCACGTCGAGCGGCTGGAAGACCTCACCGACAAGCACCTCCAGGAAACCCTGCAGACCAACCTCGCCGGCTACTTCCACATGGCGCGCGCCGCGCTGCCGCACATGGAGGAGGGCGCCAGCATCATCAACACCGGTTCGGAAACCGGGATCTTCGGCAATCCGAAGCTGCTCGATTACTCCGCGACCAAGGGGGCCATCCATGCCTTTACGAAGTCGCTTGCCAGCAACCTGCTGGGCCGCGGCATCCGCGTGAACTGCGTGGCACCGGGGCCGGTGTGGACCCCGCTCAATCCCGCCGACAAGGCGGCGCCGGACGTGGCCGACTTCGGCAAGGACAGCGACATGGGTCGCCCCGCGCAGCCGGAAGAGCTGTCGCCGGCCTATGTGTTCCTGGCCTCGCCGGTGATGTCCTCGTACGTGAACGGCGCGATCCTGCCGGTGATGGGCGGGCCGCGCGGATGATCCATCAACAGCCCAGGAGGCCGTCATGAGCCGTGGAGACAAGTCGTCGTACACCGACAAGCAGAAGCGCCAGGCCGAGCACATCGAGGACAGCGAGCGCGAGCAGGGGCGGTCGAAGGAAGATGCCGAGCGCATCGCCTGGGCCACGGTGAACAAGCAGGACGGCGGCGGCAAGAAATCCGGGTCGGGTCGCAAAGGCTCCTAGCCCGCGCGGGAATGCCGCTCGACGTGCGCTTGCGTGGTGCCGCTCACACCAGCCGCTGGATGCCGTGCACCAGGACGTACAGGATGCCGCCGATCAGCGCGCCCACCGCGGTGCCGTTGTAGCGGATGAACTGCAGGTCCGAACCGACGGCGAGCTCGAGTTCGCGGGTCAGTTCGTCGGCGCTCCACTGCCGCACGCGCTCGACGATGAAGCCGCGGATGCCTTCGCGGTAGCGCTCCACCTCGGGCAGGATCAGGTCGACGATGCCGCCGTTGATCCACGCCCGCATGTCGTCGTCGGCCGCCAGCCGTGCGCCGATCTCTGCGCCCACGCTGGCGGTGCGCGCCGCGATGGCTGAATCCCCGCGCTGCACGTCCTCGCGGATCCAGCTGCCCAGGTCCTGCCACAGGCTGCGCAGGTAGCGGGACAGGTCCGAGTCCTCGATCAGCTGGTCGCGGAACGCGTTCACGCGCTCCTGCAGGCCGGGATCGTCTTCCAGGCGCAGGATCAGGCGCTCGAATTCGACGCCGATGCGCTGGCGCATCTCGTGGTCGCGGTCGCTGGCCATGTCGTTGAGCATCCCGCTCATGCCGGCCACCAGCTTGTCCGCGACCTTGTCGGCCACCACGCCTTCGAGCTTCAGGTAGCGCAGCACGTTCCACAGCTCGCGCGAGGCCATGTCGGAGATGCGCGCGCGGGTGCCCGGCGCGGCCAGCACTTCGCCCGCATACGCGAGGCCCGCATCGACCAGCGCCTGGTGGCGTCCTTGGTCGGTGAGTTGGCGCAGCACCACCGCGACCACGCCCGACAGGTCGACCTGGCGCAGGCGGGCATCGGCGATGCGGTGCAGGAAGCGGTGCAGCTCTTCGCTGTCGAGGGCGTCGAGGATCCGGGGCAGGGCGTTGGCCACCGCACGGCCCATGGCCTGCGAGAACGCGGAGTCGGCGAGCTTGGCGGCGACGGAGCCGGCGATGTCCATCGTCTGCAACTTGTCGGCCACCTGGCGGGTGCCGAGGAAGTTGTCGCTGATGAAGTCGGCCAGGCTTGCGCCCAGCGCGTCCTTCTTCGACGGGATGATCGCGGTATGCGGGATCCAGCCCATGCCCAGCGGATGGCGGAACAGTGCGACCACGGCGAACCAGTCGGCCAGCCCGCCCACCAGCGCCGCCTCGAACACCGCGGCCATGAAGCCGAAGGCCCAGTGCGGATGCGTCCGTTCCAGCACCGAGACCACGAGAAGTGCGAGGCCGGCAAACACCAGCAGCGCCAGTGCGATGGCCTTGCGCCTGCGCAGTGCGGCTTCGCGGGGGTCGAGGACGGGGGGCGGCATCGGCACAGGTTAGCGCGCGCGGCGGATGCCCGGGTCAGCCCTCATTGCGGGGTGGATCCGGCGGGGGATACCGTGTGGCAGTGAATCAGGTCAGGAGTCATGCATGAAAGCATTCCACGCGATCCTCCTCGGCGCCCTGCTCGCCGGCTGCTCGACGACCAGCGTCGTGCACCAGCCCTACACCGCAGCCGACAACCAGAAGTATTCGTTCGAGATAAAGAACAATGGCGATGCGGACGCGGAGGGCCTGGGCACGCTTGAACGGCACCTGGGGCAGAAGCTGAAGGAGCGCGGCCTGTTGGCCGAGGGCGGGGACGCGGTCAAGGTCGAGGTGACCCTTACGCATTTTCGCCTGCGTTCCGACGGTGCGCGGCTCTGGGCCGGCATCATGGCCGGCCGCGACAAGGTCGCCAGTACGGTCCGCCTTGTCTCGTCGGACGGCCGCGTGCTGGGGCATTTCGACGTGGAGACCTTCAACGCCTCGGCATGGCTGACATCGGCCGGACTGCTGGAAAACCACGCCACCGAGATCGTCGACCGCTTGCAATAGCGGCGGTCTGGTTCCGGCCGGAAAGCAAAAGGGCCTGCACTGCTGCAAGCCCTTCGATTCGCATGGTGGCCGGGGAGGGAATCGAACCCCCGACACGGGGATTTTCAATCCCCTGCTCTACCAACTGAGCTACCCGGCCACTGGCGAGCCCGGAATGATACGGCAGCGGCCGCAGCCGAGGCAAGACCGTATCGGCGCTGAACGCAGCTTGCGATTGCCGCGGTTGGCGTATCCGGCAGGGTTCATGATCGGAACGGGAATGACATGCCGCGCCGCGGCAGGAGGACATCATGCAAGGCAGGATCTTCGCGGCCGCCGCCGCGCTGGGCGGACTGCTGGCGCTGGGTGGCTGCGCCACCGGTTCGGGAATGAGCGACGCTGAAAAGCTCGCCAGCTACGAAGCCGCCGCCGGTGCGCCGGTGAAAAGCTTCACCTACCTCGGCCGCATCAGCGGCTGGACTCCCCTGGACGAACGCAATATCGCCGTGTGGACGCGGCCGAAGGAAGCCTGGTTGCTTGGTTTCAGCGGCCCCTGCCTCGACATCGAATACACGCCGGCCATCAGCCTCACCAACCAGACCGGGCGCGTCTATGCGGGCTTCGACAAAGTGATCGTTCGCAACCGGTCCTCGATGCAGATGCCGTGCCGGATCGCGCAGATCCGCCCGCTTGATACGGCACGGATCAAGGCCGCCGAAAAGGCGGCGCGGGACGAGGCTCAGTCGGCGCCTTCGGGGACGTAGCCCGCGGGCCTGTCGGCGCCGCCGCCGAACAGGAACTTTTCCATCTCGCGCTCGAGAAACGCACGGTGCTCGGGGTCCATCGGCGACAGGCGGTTCTCGTTGATCAGCATCGTCTGGTGCGCAAGCCAGGCCGCCCAGGCGGTCTGGCCGATGCCTGAGAACACGCGCTTGCCGAGTTCGCCCGGCCACGGCACGAAGGCCAGTCCCTGGACCTCGCGCTTCTCGTATTCGCAGTAAACGGTGCGGCTCACGGTTGATTCTCCTGGTCGGTGGCGAACTGCGCCTGGATCAGCGTCCTGACCGGTGCCGGGATGCCGAGCCCGGCAAGTGCATCGCGGGAGACCCAGCGCAGGTCGTCATTGTCGCGCACCACGCCCGCGGCGGCGACCGCGCGCCAGCGCCGCGGATGCATGTTGAAGCGGTAGTGGCTGAAGGCGTGCGCGATCGTCGCCAGCGTTTCGCCGCGGCCGTGGTGGCCGCCAAGGTTCGCCTGCAGCCAGTCGTGCGCGCCGGCCTCGTCGATGGCTTCGGGAAGCGACCACAGCTGTGCCCAGACGCCTGCCGGCGGGCGGCGCTGGAGCAGGATGCGGCCTTCGTCGTCGTGCAGGAGCAGCAGCAGGGCCTCGCGGGTGGGCAGGGGCTTGCCGGGTTTCGGCGTGGGCAGCTCGTCGGTGCGTCCCTGCGCAAACGCCGTGCATCCGGGGCGCAGTGGGCACTGCCCGCATGCCGGCGAATGGCGGGTGCAGAGGGTGGCGCCGAGGTCCATTTGCGCCTGCGTGTAATCGGCCAGCCGGGTGTGGGGCAGGTGGCCTTGCGCAAGCTGCCACAGCCGCGTCTCGATGACGGCCTGGCCCGGCCAGCCGTCGACTCCGTGGTAGCGGGCGAGGACGCGCTTGACGTTGCCGTCGAGGATGGCGAAACGGTCGCCCCAGGCCTGGGCGAGGATGGCGCCGGCGGTGCTGCGGCCGATGCCGGGCAGGGCGATGAGTGCGTCGAAGCTGCGCGGCAGCTCGCCGCCGTGGTCTTCGGCACAGCTGCGGGCGGCCTCATGCAGGTTGCGGGCGCGTGCGTAGTAGCCGAGCCCCGACCAGAGGGCGAGGACGTCGTCGCGCGGCGCGGCGGCGAGTGCCGACACCGTCGGCAGTGCGGCGATGAAGCGTTCGAAATACGGCAGCACCACGCGTACCTGGGTCTGCTGCAGCATGATCTCCGACAGCCAGACGCGGTAGGGCGTGCGCGGATGCTGCCAGGGCAGGTCATGGCGCCCGTGGGCATCGAACCATTCCAGCAGGGGCGCAGCGAAGGCGTCGCGGGCATCGGCCCGGACCTTGGCGCTCATTGCGGGTCTCCCGGCTCGATGCTGATTTCAAGGCCGTGCAGCGTGCCGCCAGGGACCTCGATGCGCGGCGCGCTGGCGCGGGCACGGAGCGGTGGCAGCGGCGATCCGGACGCCGCGGCATCCATCCAGTCGAGAACTTCAAACGTGCGTGCGTCGATGTCGGCACGCGCCTGGTCACGCGAGAGGTGCAGCCTGGCCGGATCGGACAGGTCGCTCGCGCCGGCGTAGCCGAGCGAAAAGGCGAGCGCCGAGGTCGACGCGCCCAGCGGCGCCGGCAGCGCCGGCCATGCTTCAGGCCAGTCGGCCATCGCGCCTTCGAGTTCCAGCAGCAGCGCCGGCCCGAGTGCGGCGCGGCCGCCGGCATCGAACACTGGCACGACGCCATCGCCGCGCAGGGCAAGGGCGAGTGGAACCAGCGTCCAGGTGCCGTTGCGCAGGCGCAGGGGGCCGTGCGCGCCAAGGGCGAAGGCAAGCGGCTCACCGTCGCCGCGGAATTCCGCGCGGGCGCCGAAGCGCAGCGGCGTGACGTGCACGCGACCGTCTGCGATCCGCAGCGGCCCGGAAGCGGTGATGTATGCGGGCAGCGTCCAGCCCGCGTGCTCCACGTTCACCCGTCCCTGCACGCCGATGCCGGCGCCGTTCGCGGGCCTGCTTGCGGCCAGCTGCAGGTCGAAGTGGATCCGCGCGGGCGAGGCGAGGGCGAGGCTGCCGCGGGCGTGCGCGGCCAGCGGCGCATCGGCGCGGAGACCGGGCAGTCGAAGCTGCAGGTCATGCACTTCCCAGCCGTGGGCGAGCACGCGGCCGTCGCGCACGGTCACGCCATCGGACAGGGACGGCAGGCCGCCGCCGCCCGGCGGGCGCGAGGCCAGCCATGCCTGCAGCCGCGGCAGGTCGAGGACCGGAGCGTCGAGTTCGATGCGCTCGAGCGCCAGCGGCGCGGCGCGGGTGCGCAGGCTTGACCACGGCAGTGCGACAAGCACGCGCGACGCACGCAGCAGCGGCTCGGCTTCGCCGGGGCGGCGTACCGCGACCGCATGCACTTCCAGCATCGGCGTGCCGCGCAGGCGGTAG
The DNA here is from genome assembly GCF_039548395.1 of Luteimonas changyuni. Classification (NCBI taxonomy): domain Bacteria; kingdom Pseudomonadati; phylum Pseudomonadota; class Gammaproteobacteria; order Lysobacterales; family Lysobacteraceae; genus Luteimonas; species Luteimonas changyuni. The sequence continues at coordinate 26,136 of NZ_JBCLUZ010000036.1, read as the reverse complement.
CGCGCTTCGCCCTCGAAGCTGATGTCCAGGCCAAGGCCATCGCCCACGCCACCAAGCACCAGGCGGGCCAGGCGCTGCGGCTGCATCACGACCGCCGCCGCCAGCACGAGCAGCAGCAGCGCGATTCCAGCGATGCCCGCGGCGAGCGCGAGCCCGCGACGCGGCTTCACGCCCCCAGCGCCTCCGGCAGCAGGGCGTCGACGAAGGCCTCGGCGTCGAACACGCGCAGGTCTTCGGGGCGCTCGCCGATGCCGGCGAAGCGGATCGGAATGTTGAATTCGCGCGCCAGCGCGAACACCACGCCGCCCTTGGCCGTGCCGTCGAGCTTGGTCACCACCAGGCCGGTGACCCCGGCGGCGGCATGGAAATGGCGCAGCTGGCTGAGCGCGTTCTGGCCGGTGGTGCCGTCGATCACCATCAGTACTTCATGCGGCGCGCCGCCGTCGAGCTTGCCCAGCACGCGCTTGATCTTCGAGAGCTCGGCCATCAGGCCCTGCTGCGTATGCAGGCGACCGGCGGTGTCGGCGATCAGGATGTCGCTGCCGCGCGCGCGCGCGGCCTGCAGGGCGTCGAAGGCTACGGAGGCGGCATCGGCGTCCTGGCCCTGGGCGATCACGGTCACGCCGTTGCGTTCGCCCCAGGCCTGGAGCTGGGCCACGGCGGCGGCGCGGAAGGTGTCGCCTGCGGCCAGCATCACGCCGCGGCCCTCGTCCTTGAAGCGCTTGGCGAGCTTGCCGATGGTGGTGGTCTTGCCGACGCCGTTGACGCCGACGGTCAGGATCACGAACGGCCGGTTGGCGGCGTCGATGGCCAGGGGACGCGCGACCGGCTCGAGGAGTGCGATGAGGTCGGCGCGCAGGGCGTTGCGCAGCGCAGGCACGTCCGCGAACTCGCGCGCCTTCATGCGCTTGCGCAGGGATTCAACCAGGCCGGTGGTCGCGGCGACGCCGACATCGGCGGTGATCAGCGCGGTTTCGATTTCGTCGAGGAGGTCGTCGTCCAGGCGCGGGTTGCGGGCGAACAGACCGCCGAGGCCGCGGGCGATGCCGCTGCCGCTGAGGCGCTCGCGCCAGCCGGGCTTTCCGGGGGCGGCGGCGGGTTTTGCCTGCGTGGTCGAGGAGGTATCGGCTGCGGTGGAAGGTTCCACGAGGGCCGAAGGAGCATTCGCCGCTATAGCGGCTCCCACAAGGGCGGGGGCGCTTTCTGCAGGGGCCGAAGGAGCATTCGCCGCTGTAGCGGCTCCCACAAGGGCGGGGGCGCTATCTGCAGGGGCCGGGGGAGCATTCGCCGCTGTAGCGGCTTCCACAAGGGCGGGGGCGGTGTCCGGCACAGGGGTCGGCGGGAGCGGCTGCGACATCGGCGGCGGCTGCACCGGAGCCGGGTCGGCGGCGGCGGCGCCCATGGCCCTCGCGGCTTCGATGGCCTCTGCAGCGGCGCTTGAAGCGCTTGAGGCGGTGCCGTCGTCTTTCCCCTGCTTGGCCTTGTCGGCGTCGGGTTTCCAGCGGCGGAAGAAGCTGACCATCACGAATCGGACCAGGCAAAAAAGGGGGAGGGTGCGCGTCGACGCGCAAGCGCGGACAATGCCAGGCCATGATATCACCGGCCTCCCGACCTCCCAGGCGCGCCGCGCCCTCCGGCAGCGTGCGCATCATCGGTGGCCGCTGGCGTGGATCGAAGCTTCCGGTGGCTTCAGCGCCCGGGCTCCGTCCAACCTCCGACCGCGCCCGGGAGACGCTGTTCAACTGGCTGCAGCCGATGCTCGCCGGCGTGCGCGTGCTGGACCTGTTCGCCGGCAGCGGTGCCCTGGGGCTCGAGGCGCTGTCGCGTGGAGCGGGCGAAGCGCTGCTGGTCGAGCGTGACCCGGTGCTGGCGGAGTCGCTGCGCGAGACCTGTGCGCGCCTCGGCGCGGGCGAGGCCGCCACCGTGCTGCGCGCCGATGCCCTGGAGCTGCTGCGCGCGCCGCTGCACGGACGCTTCGACCTGGTGTTCATCGACCCGCCGTTCGCCGATGGTCCGTGGGATGGAGTGATGGCAGGGCTGGATCCGTGGCTGGCGCCCGAGGCGTGGCTGTACCTGGAGTCGCCGCCGGGCATGCAGGCCGCGCCGGGAGCCGGCTGGCGCCTGCATCGTGAATCCGGGACGCGCGACGCCCGCCACGCGCTTTTCCGCCGCGGGGCCGCGGGCTGAACCGGCACTGCGTGGCGCTGATACACTCCGCCTGGCCCAAGCATCCCAACCACGGCACAGCCCCGGCATGAGCACAGCCCGAAACAGGATCGCGGTCTATCCAGGCACGTTCGATCCGATCACCAACGGCCACGTGGACCTGGTCGACCGCGCCGCGCCGCTGTTCGAGAGGCTGATCGTGGGCGTCGCCGAAAGCCCGGCCAAGGGGCCGGCGCTGTCGCTCGACCTGCGGGTCGAACTTGCACGCGGAGCGCTTGCCTCGCACACCAACGTCGAAGTCATGGGCTTCAATTCGCTGCTCGCCCACTTCGTGGCCGAGGTCGGCGGCGGCGTGCTGCTGCGCGGCCTGCGGGCGGTGTCCGACTTCGAGTACGAATTCCAGCTTGCGAGCATGAATCGCCACCTGATACCCGAGGTGGAGACGCTGTTCCTGACGCCGGCGGAGCAGTACGGCTTCATTTCCTCCTCGCTGGTGCGCGAGATTTCCCGCCTTGGCGGCGACATCTCGGGATTCGTGCCGGCGGCGGTGGCCGAAGCGCTGCAGACCGAATGGCGACGCGAGCTAGACTGATCACAACCACCCATCACTGAACACCTGGGGACACAGAAATGAAGACCATCACCCGACTCGTGCTGACCGCCTGCCTTGCCCTGCCGGTGCTTGCCGCCTGCAATAAGGAAGAGGCCGTGGTCGCGACCGTGGCCGCGCCGCTGACCGCCCCCACCACCACCGACGACGGCGCCTGGCGCGACTACGTGTCCGACGTGGTGACCCGGAACATGGAAGGCATCGCCAACCAGCCCTACGTGTACTACCTGCCTGCGAGCACCGGTGATGAAGACGCCGACGCGGGTTCCTATGGCCGCCTGCAGGACAAGGCCAGCTCGGACGTGGCGCGCGGCATCGTCCGCGGCAACATGCTTGCCTACGCGTCCTCGGACTCGTCGAAGATGGCCGACATCGTCGTGCAGGCGTTCGCGGAGGTCTCGCCCGACACCATGAAGGGCGTGCGCGTGGTCTTCATCGGCGCTGCCGCCGACCGCGACCGCGTGGCCACCGCCGTGGCACCCTCGGGCGTGGAATTCGTGTTCGTCGAAGCCAAATAAGGCATCGAGATGCCGCCGCCGGCCGTCCAGGCCCGGCGGCGGACCGCGCGTGCAGGGTCTACAATGACCCGATGGCACTGCGCATCAACGAGCTCTGCATCAACTGCGACGTCTGCGAACCGGCCTGCCCGAACGACGCCATTTCGCAGGGTGAAACCATCTACGTGATCGACCCCGCGCGCTGCACCGAGTGCGTGGGGCATTTCGATGAAGCGCAGTGCGTGGTGGTGTGCCCGGTCGAATGCATCGATCCGGACCCCGACATCCCCGAATCCCACGACCAGCTGCTTGCGAAACTGATGCGGCTGAAGGAGCAGGCCGCATGAACAGGATCACCTTGCTGCGCCGCGCGGCGCTGCTGCTCGCGTTTGCGCTGGCGCCGGCCGTCACGCTGGCCGGCGGCGACGCGCCGGCCGCGACTGCGACCGCTGCGGCATCCACGGCTCCGGCGGCGCATCCGCCGGGCGTCGCGATCGCGTCCGCGCACGCGCTGGCCACCGACGCCGGAATGGCGGTGCTGGCCGACGGCGGCAACGCCTTCGACGCCGCGATCGCAGTGTCCGCGGTGCTTTCGGTGGTGGAGCCGATCAGCTCCGGCATCGGCGGCGGCGGCTTCTTCCTGCTGCACGATGCCGCGGCCGGCCGTGACGTGTTCCTGGATGCCCGCGAGACTTCGCCCGCGGCGGCAACGCCCGAGCGCTACCTCGACGCCGAGGGCGGCTTCGACCGCGACCGCGCCACCAACGGCGCCTGGTCGGCAGGGATCCCCGGCCTTCCGGCGGCCTTCGTCCACCTGCAGCGGAACTACGGCAAGCTGCCGCTCTCGCGCACCCTGGCGCCGGCGATCCGCATCGCGCGCGAAGGCTTCCCGGTGTACGCGCGCATGGCCCGCGGCTATGCGGCGCGCAGCGCGGTGATGGAGCGCTATCCCGGCACGCGCGAGGTCTATCTTGCCGGTGGCCGGCCGATCGAAGAGGGCGACCTCTTCCGCCAGCCGGACCTGGCGCGGACGCTGGAAACGCTTGCCGACAAGGGTTTCGACGGCTTCTACCGCGGCGACGTCGGCGCGAAGCTGGTGGCGGGCGTCAACGCCGAGGGCGGCGCCTGGACCGCGGACGAGCTTGCCGCATACCGCGTGCTCGAGCGCGAGCCGGTCCGCTTCCGCTACCACGACTGGGACATCGTCACTGCGCCGCCGCCGTCTTCGGGCGGGATCGTGCTGGCGCAGATGCTCCAGATCCTTGCGCCCTACGATCTTGACGCGCTGTCGGAAGCCGAACGCACCCACCTGGTGGTGGAGTCGATGCGCCGCGCCTATCGCGACCGCACCTTCTACCTCGGTGACCCGGACTTCGTGGAGGTGCCGCAGCGCCTGCTCACCAGCGCCGACTACGCCGCCGGCCTCCGTTCCACCATCCATCCCGGCAAGGCCACGCCCAGCGAACTGCTGTCCGGCGCGCCCACGCCGCTGGAGGACGAGGAAACCACGCACTTCTCGATCATCGACGCCGAAGGCAACCGCGTCGGCGCCACGCAGACCGTGAACCTGCTGTACGGCTCGGGCCTGGTGGCGCCGGGAACCGGCGTGCTGCTCAACAACGAGATGGACGACTTCGCGCTCAAGCCCGGCACGCCCAACGCCTTTGGCGTGATGGGCTACGACGCCAACGCGCCGGAGCCGGGCAAGCGCATGCTGAGCTCGATGACGCCGACCTTCATGGTCTCCGACGACAAGGTCGCCGTGCTCGGAACGCCCGGCGGCAGCCGCATCATCACCATGGTGCTGCTGGGCGTGCTCGGCTACGACGAGGGGCTGTCGGCGGCCGACGTCGCCGCGCTGCCGCGCTACCACCACCAGTGGATGCCCGACGCGATCCAGGCAGAGGGCGGCACCTTCGACGCCGCCACCGCGCAGGCCCTGCGGGCGATGGGCCACGTGGTCCAGCGCCCCGAGGACGAAGCGTCCGACGGCCGGCGCTCCAGCGACGTCTGGGGCAACTTCCAGACCGTGGCCTGGGACATCGCCAACAAGCGCCTCGAAGGCGGCAGCGACCCCCGCAACCCCGTAGGCAAGGCCGAAGTCCGCCCTTCGCAAGGGCCATAAGCGCACGATCCCGTGTGTGTGGGAACGGCTACAGCCGCGATCCGCCCCCGCTGCGCCGATCGCGGCTGTAGCTGCTCCCACAGGGGCTGACGCGGTAACAACCTGTAAGAGCGGCTACAGCTGCGACCCGCCCGTCGCATCGAGCCAGGATCTCTGGCACATCGGGTCGCAGCTGTAGCTGCTCCTACATCAGACAGCAGGAGTCGAGACGTGAAACTCTGGTCGATCGAAGGCAATACCCAGCGGCTCGATGGCGGCTCCATGTTCGGCAACGCGCCGCGGGCGATGTGGTCGAAGTGGATGACGCCGGACGATGCCAACCGCATCCCGCTGGCCACGCGTGCGCTGCTGGCGACGCCGCTCAACGGCCGCACGGTGCTGTTCGAGACCGGCATCGGCGCCTTCTTCGAGCCCAAGCTGCGCGAGCGCTACGCCATCGGCGGCGAGGGCCACGTGCTGCTGGAGTCCCTGCGCGAGGCGGGCTTCGGCCATGAGGACATCGACGTGGTGGTGCTCAGCCACCTGCACTTCGACCATGCCGGCGGCCTGCTGACGGCCTGGCAGGAGGGCAGGGAGCCGGAGCTGCTGTTCCCCAACGCCACCTTCGTGATCGGTCGCGAGCAGTGGCAGCGCGCACATGATCCGCACCCGCGCGATCGCGCCAGCTACATCCCGGGGCTGCTGCCGCTGCTTGAGGCCAGCGGCCGCGTTGAGCTGGTAGACGGCGACCGCACGCCGGCGCTGGGCGACGCGGTGCGCTTCCACTGGAGCCACGGCCATACCCCGGGAATGATGCTGGCCGAGGTGCTGGGCCCCGAGTCGCGCGACGACGGCCACCACGGCGGCGTGGTGTTCTGCGCCGACCTGGTGCCCGGCATGCCCTGGGTGCACGTGCCGATCACCATGGGCTACGACCGCTGCGCGGAGACCCTGATCGACGAGAAGCAGGCGTTCCTGGAAGACAAGCTGGCGCGCAACGTGCACCTGTTCTTTACCCATGATCCGACCCATGCGATGGCCCAGCTGGGACGCGATGAGCGCGGGCGCTTTGTCGGCGCGCACCAGATCGCGCGACTGCAGGCGAGGAGCCTCGGCGCCGCAGGCTGAGCTTCAGCCGGCGCCCGCCGGCCGCAGCAGCAGCCAGGCGAGGCGGGTGGCGACCAGGGTCGCGGTCGCGGCAATGATCCAGGGGAGCCAGACCCGCCAGGTGCCGGGGGCACGCCTTGTGTCTACGGGCGACCCTGGCGCGGGCGATGGCTCCCGCGCGCTGTCCGCTGCCGCTGCCGCTATCGGTGCCGGGGGAGTCTGCCGGGAGGCAGGCTGCTGCGGCCGGGCAGGGGCGGTCCCGAGTTGCACTGCCGGCAGCGCCAGGCGATAGCCCTCGCCATAGATTGTCTGCAGCACGTGCCCCGAGCTGTCACCCAGCGCGGTGCGCAGCCGCCGCATCACTTTCGAGACCGCGCTGTCCAGCACGGTGTCTGCGTCGGGCCATGCCTCAGCGGTCAGCGTCGCGCGCGGCACCACGCGCTCCGCGTGGCGCAGCAGGCATTCCAGGACCGCCAGCGCACGGGCATCGAGTTCGCGCGAGCGGCCGTCGGCGTGCAGGTGCCTGAGCGCCGGTTCCAGCCGGTAGCGGCCGAACAGCCAGGTCCCAGCCATCTGCGCGGGCCCTGGTGCGGGCCCGCCGCCAATCGGCGGAACGTTCGACGTCAGCGATGGAGTGGCCACACCGCAGGGCAACGCGGGGAACAGCGCGGTGCGGACACCCGCGGCCGGCAGCCGGACGTGCCGGCGGCTGGAATCAGGCGCGGGTGCCGAAGATCTTGTCGCCGGCGTCGCCGAGGCCCGGGAGGATGTAGCCGAGATCGTTGAGGCGTTCGTCGACGGAGGCGGTATAGACCTCGACGTCGGGATGGCGGGCTTCCAGCGCGCGCAGGCCTTCGGGCGCGGCCACCAGGAACAGGCCCTTGATCCGGGTGCAGCCGGCGGCCTTGAGCATGTCGACGGTGGCGATCAGGGTGCCGCCGGTCGCCAGCATCGGGTCGAGGACCAGGGCGGTGCGGTCGGCCATGTCGCCGACCAGGTTCTCGTAATAGGGCACGGCTTGCAGCGTGCTTTCGTCGCGCTTGATGCCGACCACGCCGACCTTGGCCGCCGGGATCAGCTCCAGCACGCCGTGGAGCATGCCGAGGCCTGCGCGCAGGATCGGCACCAGGGTGACCTTGCGGCCCTTGATGCGGCGTACGCGCACCGGCCCGGCCCAGCCCTCGACCTCGGCGTCTTCGCACTCAAGGTCGGCCGTGGCCTCGTAGGTCAGCAGCGCGGCGACCTCGCCGGTGAGCTCGCGGAAGGTCTTGGTGCTGTTGTCGGCACGGCGCATCAGGCCGAGTTTGTGCTGGACCAGCGGGTGGCGGACTTCGACGACTTTCATGGAGAAGAGTCTAGCGCGTGGCGGGCATGTGACTGCGGTAACCGGATTGAAACAAGTCGGAAATACCGTGTGCACCCATCGATCACACTTCGAGTCCCCCCGCCGTGACCAAGCGCCATCCGCTGCACCTCGCCATCGTCACCACCCTGGCCCTGACCGCCGCCGGCGGAGCCATGGGCCAGGAGGTCCCGGCTCCCCGGCCGCCCGCCGAAAGCACGGCCGCCGCGCTTGATGCAGTGAACTTCGAAGCCATCGAGGTCCGCGGCCAGTTCGAGTCGCAGATGCGCGCCATCGACTTCAAGCGTGCGTCGGACGCGATCCAGGACACGGTGTCCGCCGACTCCATGGGCCAGTACCCCGACCAGAACGTCGGCGAGTCGCTGTCGCGCCTGCCCGGCATCAGCGTCACCCGCGACCAGGGCGAGGGCCGCTACGTCGTGATCCGCGGCCTGGATGCGGCGCAGAACTCGGTGATGGTGGACGGCATCGGCATGGGCACGCCCGAGGACAGCAGCCGCGCCGCGCCGCTGGACGTGATCCCCTCGGACTCCACCGAGCGCCTGACCGTGGTCAAGGCCCCCACCCCGGACATGCCGGGTGATTCACTCGGCGGCATGATCCTGGTCGAGTCGGCCTCGGCCTTCGACCGCAACGGCCGCGACATGCGCTTCAAGGCCGAGGCCAGCCACCAGAACCTCAGCGGCGAGACCAGCCCCAAGGCCGCGTTCAATTTCAGCGACGTCTACAACGACACCTTCGGCGTGGCCTTCGGCCTGAGCTGGCAGGACCGCGATTACGAGAGTGACAACATCGAGGTCGAATACGACGACCAGTTCGAGGACGTCACCGGCGACCGCCTGACCCCGGTCGAGATCCAGCAGCGCAAGTACACGATCAACCGCGAGCGCACCGGCGTGAACCTCAACCTGGACTGGCGCCCGGACCACGACAACCAGTACTACCTGCGCACGCTGTATACCGACTTCACCGATGCCGAGACCCGCCAGAACCACATCATCCCGGTGGGCGAGGGCGACATTGCCGGCTACGACGGCGAAAGCTGGACGGTGGAGGGTATTTCCGCCGACGACTTCGGCCGCCGCCTGCGCTACCGCACCAAGGAAGAAGACACCTTCACCACCAGCGTCGGCGGCATGAACCGCCGCGGCAGCGCGCAGTTCGACTACCAGCTCGGCTACACCAAGGCCCGCGAGCGCGTGGACGACGAAGTCGAGATGCGCTTCGAGTACCTGGGCGAGGACGACATGTCGGTCCGCGTCGGCCCGGGCCGGCTGCCCTCGTTCGATGTCATCGACCCGGCCGGTGGCGATGCCTGGCTGCGCAACGCCAACTACGGCCTGGACCGCCTGGTGGTGGCGCCCAAGCAGGTGGACGACGAGTCGCTGAGCGCGAAGTTCGACTTCACCTGGACCGGCGAGGCGCTGACGCTCAAGAGCGGCTTCCTGGGGCGCTGGCGCGACCGCGACGTCAACGTCGACGAGGCCGAATACCGCATCGGGCCGGATATCGACCTGGGCGGCTGGACCACGGGCTCGCCCGGTTACCGCCACGGCAACATGGGCGACGGCCTGTCCTCGGGCGCCATGCGCCGCTTCCTGCGCGACAACCGCGGCGCGTTCTCCGCGCGCCCCGGCGACGTGGCCGAGAACACCATGATCTCGCTGGTCGAGGACTACACCGCGAGCGAAGACGTGCTGGCCGCCTACCTGATGGGCACGATGGACTTCGGCAACCTGCGGGTGATCGCCGGTGCGCGCGTCGAGCGCACGGAGTTCGACGCCAGCGGCTGGATGGTCGACCTGGACGCAGACGGCGCGCTCACCGCCAGCCCGACCTCGGCCTCGAGTTCCTACACCAGCGTGCTGCCGGGCCTGCACCTGCGCTACGACACCGGCAACGACTGGGTGCTGCGCGGCGCGGTCACCAAGACCGTCGCCCGCCCGACCTTCGGCGACATCTCGCCGCGCGCCAGCATCAACCGCGACGACGAAGAGGTCAGCCTGGGCAATCCGCAGCTCGATCCCTACGAGTCGCTGAACTTCGACCTGTCGTTCGAGCGCTACATCGGCGAATCGGGCATCTTCTCCGCGGGCATCTTCCACAAGTCGATCGACGGCTACATCGTCGAGACCTGGACCGACAACGACCCGGCGTTCCCGGGTTATGACGTCACCCGCCCGATCAACGGCGAGGACGCCGAGGTGTTCGGCGTCGAACTCAACTGGCAGCAGAAGCTCGACTTCCTGCCGGGTGCCTGGAGTGGCCTGCTGGTGGGCCTGAGCGGTACCTGGCTTGACACCGAATTCGTCGCCGGCACCGAAGACCGCGCCGGCGAGAAGTTCGCGCTGCCGCTGTCGTCAGAGCGCCTGTACAGCGCGCACATCGGCTGGGAGAACGAGCGCGTCAGCACCCGCCTGGCTGCGGTGCACCGCAGCGAATACCTGGACGAGATCGGCGACGACGCCCGCTACGATCTCTGGGTCGCGCCCAACACCCAGCTCGACTTCAGCTTGGACTACAAGGTCGCGGACAACTGGGGCCTGTACTTCGAAGCCTCGAACCTGCTGGACGAGCCGCTGGAGCTCTACCAGGGCTCGCGCGACTTCACGCTGCAGAACGAGCTTTACGGGCGCAGCTACATGCTGGGCGTCAAGGTCAACTTCTGAGGATGAACGCAATGCAGAACATCACCAACCGCCGCGCCGGCTGGCGCGTACTGGCCGCCAGCACCCTGGCGCTTGCGCTCGCTGCCTGCGGTGCAGGACAGGAGCCGGCGGATCCCGCAGGCACCGACACCGGCGCCGCCGCCCAGGCCGAGGACGCAGAGGACCGCGCCGATCGCGCCCGCGAGGCCGCGCGCGGCGATGGCGTGACCGAAGCGGCGGCCGTGCCCGAAGCCTTCGCCACGCCGATGACGCCCGAGGACAACATCGATTCGGTCGCGAGCTGGACCGGACCCGATGGCAAGGTGCTGCTGCTCGCCACCGCAAAGTCCACCCACCGGCTGGTGGTGTATGACGGCGCCACCGGCGCGCTCGTGCGCCACGTCGGCGAACGCGGCGCGGGTCCGGGGCAGTTCGACCGTCCCAACGGCATCGCCGTGGCCGACGACCTGGCCTTCGTGGTCGAGCGCGACAACCACCGCGTGCAGGTGCTGCGCCTGCCCGGCATGGAGACCGTCGCCGAGTTCGGCGCCGACGTGCTGCAGCTGCCCTACGGCCTGTGGGTGAACCAGGTGGACGGTGGCTACGAGGTCTACGTCACCGACGCCTACATGGCCGGTGAAGACGCCGCGGGCGAGGACATCCTGCCGCCGCTGGCCGAGCTCGATCGGCGCGTCCAGCGCTTCGCGTTCGCGGCCACCGCTGATGGCGGCGGCTACCGTGCGAGTCACATCGCGGCCTTCGGCGACACCACGCCCGACGGCGCGCTGCGCGTGGTCGAGTCGCTGTGGGGCGATGCCGCCAACGATCGCCTGCTGGTGGCCGAGGAGGACGAGACCTACGCCAACGAGTTCAAGGTCTACGACCTGGCCGGCAGCTTCAGCGGCCGCACCATCGGCGGCGAATTCCTGCAGGCCCAGGCCGAAGGCATCATGCTCAAGACCTGTGCCGATGGAGGCGGCTGGTGGATCACCACCGAGCAGGGCAAGGGCCGCACCGCGTTCCATCTGTTCGAGCGCGATTCGCTGGCGCACGCCGGGGCGGTGGCTGGGCCCACGGTGGCCAATACCGACGGCATCTGGCTGCACGACGCGCCGACCGCGCAGTTCCCCGACGGCGTGCTGTACGCGGTGCATGACGACCAGGGCGCGGTGGCGATCAGCTGGAGCGACATCGCCTCGGCGCTGGCACTGCCCGCGTGCGCGCGCTGATGGTGGCGCGCGTCGCGACGCCGAAGCCGACCGCGCGGCCGGTGCCCATGCCGATGACGGATGGCCTGCGCACGCTGTTGCTGGCGGCGCTGGTCGCGCTGCCGGTAGCCCTGCCGGCCAGCGCAATCGGGCGCGACATGGCCGACAGCATGCCCGTGGTCGAGCCCAACACCCTGGTGCCGGCGGGTGACGCCCGCTACGCGCCCGCGGCGCATCCGGACCGCATCGTGGCCTCGCCTGCGGCGGATCCTTCGCGCGGATTCCAGGTGTCGTGGCGCACCGCGGCGGGCGTGGATGCGCCCCTGCTCGAGCTTGCCGTCGCCGGAGACACGCCGGACCTGGGCGAGGCCAGGCGCCTGCCCGCCGCCACGCGCGCGTTCGACATCGAACAGCGCCTGTCGCACCAGCACCAGGTCGAAGTCACCGGCCTCGAGCCCGATACGCTCTACGCCTTCCGCGTGCAGCGCGCCGGGGGCTGGTGGAGCCCCTGGCGACAGCTGCGCACCGCGGCGGCGCCGGGCAGCGCGCTGGAGTTCCTGTATTTCGGCGACACCCAAAACAAGAACGCGAGCCATTCCACGCGCGTGGTGCTCGAAGCCCTGCGCCATGCCCCCGACGCACGCCTGGCGCTGTTCACCGGCGACCAGGTCAGCGGCGGCGACGGCGAGGACGACAACGAATGGGGCGAGTGGTTCGACGCTGTCGCACCGGTGGCGTCGACCATGCTGGTCGCGCCGGTGACCGGCAACCACGAGTACTTCGAAGAGTTCGAAGACACCCCGCAGGAGCGCCGCGTGCTCGGCCACCACTGGCCGCATGTCTACGACCTGCCGGACAACGGCGCGCCGGATGCAGAAGCCACGACCTACTGGTTCGACATGCACGACGCACGCTTCGTGGTGCTCGACGGCACCTCGGCGCTGGATCTGGGTACCGCCGAAGCGCAGGCCGCGTGGCTTGACGGCGTGCTTCGCGACAGCACGCAGGCATGGTCGATCGTCGCCATCCACCAGCCGATGTTCTCGCCGCGCCAGGACCGCGACAATGCGCTGCTGCGCGAGCACATCCTGCCGGTGCTGGAGGCGCACCGCGTCGACCTGGTGCTGCAGGGCCACGACCATGTCTACGGTCGCCGCGGCGGACCGGTCGAAGGGCAGGGCACTCCGCAGTACGTGGTCAGCGTGGTCGGTGCAAAGCAGTACCGGCTGTCGCCGGAGGCGCGCGAGACCATGGATCCAGTGGCCGAGGACACCCAGCTGTTCCAGGTGGTGCGCATCGATGGCGACACCCTGCGCTATGAAGCGCGCACCGCCACCGGTCGGCTGTATGACGCCTTCTCGCTGCTTGGCGACCGCGAGTCCGGGCGCAGCTTGATCGAGCATCGCGAGGGCCGGATCGATCAGCGCGACTGCGGGCGCGAGGCGACCCTCAAGGGACGTCGTGATCGCTGCTGGGAGTAGTGACGTGACGGCGCGCGACGTGACGGCACGCGACGCGACGGCACGCGACGCGACGGCGCGCACCGGACCGTTCGTGCGGCGAGCCGCGGCGATCCTGGCGATCTGCGCCGCGGCGGTGCCAACGAATGCGCTTTGCGCCGTGGCCATGCCAACAATCGCCCCGGGCGTGCAGCCTGGCCCGCTCCCCGGCCATTCCGAGGGCGCCTCGCAAGCGCCCTCGGCCCGCGATCCCCTCTCGGTCGCCCAGCCGGCGCCTGGAAGTGGCGAAGCCATCCTCCTGGTGGAGATCCCGGCTGGCAGCGCCACCAAGTTCGAGACCGCACCCGGCGGCCTGGTCTTCGTCGATCGCTTCCTCGCGATGCCGGTCGTCTATCCGGCCAGCTACGGCGCGCTGCCTTCCACGTTCGCAGGCGACGGCGATCCGCTCGACGCCCTGGTCCTTGCCCGCGCTCCGCTGCCACCCGGCGTGCTGCTGCGCTTCCGGCCGGTGGCGGTGCTTCGGATGGTCGACGGTGGCGCAATGGACCACAAGCTGGTCGGCGTGCCGGCCGATGATGTCGATCCGGCCTATGCCGACATCCGCGACCTCGCCGACCTTCCGGTCTCCGATCGCGAGCGCATCGAGGCCTTCTTCCGTGTCTACAAACAGCTGCCCGCACCGGAGGCCGGCAACCCCGTCAGCCTGGAAGGCTGGGGCGATGCCGCGGAGGCGCGTGTAATCCTGGAGGACGCAAGGCGGCGCTATTCCGGTGAGCGAGCTCCCGGGGAATAGGCCTGTCGCGGGTGCTTGCGCCAGTCGCTGCATCATCGGGTTGACCGGTTGCCTGGCTATTTCCGGGGCGCGGCGGCGGAGATACGATCGCCGAGGCAGGACCGGATCGCAGCTATAGCTGCTCCCACAAAAGCTTCGCCCCTGTAGGCCGTGACATCCGGACCGCCACTCGCGGCGGCCCGGAATCAACGGCCCGGACTCAGCGGCCTGGAGTCAGCGGCGCGGACTCAGCGGCCTGGAGTTGGCGGCCCGGAGTCGGTGGCGTGGAGTCAGCGGCCTGGAGTTGGCGGCCTCAGGCCGCGGCTTTGACCCGGGGGCCTTCCTGCAGCGCGCGCTTCACCATCGACACCACCAGGTCCAGCTCGTCTTCGCCCATCTCGAAGCGCGGAGTGAAGCGCAGCGAGTTCTCGCCGCCGTGGATCACGCCCAGGCCCTGCTCGCGCAGCCACTCCTCGGTGGAGCCGGCGCCATAGCCCTTGAAGCCCGGTGCCAGCTCGCACGAGAACAGCAGCCCCGTGCCCTGGACCTTGGTGATCAGCCCGCCAAGCTCGGCCTTCAGCGCCTCGAGCTTCTCCAGCGCCTGCTTGCCGCGCGTGCGGATGTTGGTGCGCACCTCGGGCGTCACCATGCCCAGCACCGCCACGCCGACGTCGGCCGCGCGCGGGTTGGCGGTCATGGTGTTGCCGTAGGTGCCGCGCTTGTAGATGCCGGCGGCACGCTCGTTCACCGCAAGCACCGACAGCGGGAACTGGCCGGCGTTGAGCGCCTTGGAATAGGTCTCCATGTCCGGCGCCTCCTGGCCCTCGAAGCCCGGGTAGTCGACGATTGAAAGCGCACCGGTGGCGCGCAGGCCGGCCTGGATGGAATCCACCAGCAGCAGCGAACCGTGCGCCTTCGTCAGTTCGCGCGCGGTGGCGTAGTAATCGACCGGCACGCTGCGGCCCGGGTCGCCTTCGCCCATCACCGGCTCCAGGAACATCGCTTCGATGAACCAGCCCTTGGCATCGGCGTCGGCGAAGACCTGCTTCAGCGCGGCGATGTCGTACGGCGCCACGACGATGACGCTGTCCTCGTGGCGGTAGCTGGCCAGCGCGCCCTGGTAGGCCTTGCGGGTGGAGTCGGAGTACAGCGCAGGGGCCTCGGTGCGGCCGTGGAAGGCGCCCTTGACCACCAGGCGCTTGATCGTGCGCCCGGCATGGCGGCCACCGGCGTCGGTCATGGTCTTGGCGTTGGTGTCGGCGATGCGCGCCGCCAGTGATACCGACTCCGAGCCGGAATTGAGGCACATGAAGGCGGCATACGGGCAGCCCCCGGCACTGTGGCCGATCTCCTTGCGCAGCGCACGATCCAGTCGCAGCTGCGACAGGTTGGGGGTCATGACGTTGGCCAGCGCCTGCGGCTTGGCCATGGCGTCGATCACCGGCTGCGGCGCATGGCCGAAGCCGAGCATGCCGTAGCCGCCGGTGTCGTACAGCACCGCGCCCTTCAGGGTCACGATCCACGGCCCACGCGCGGTCAGGGCGACGTAGGGATTCACGCCGTCCTGCGGATAGAAGTTGACGTAGCCGGCCTGCACGGCCTGGACCTGCGCGTCCTCATCGAGATCGAGGAGGTCGGCGAAGTCGGATTCGATGCGCGCGAACTCGGCCGCGGCGGCCTCGATGGCCGCGACAAGCTCGGGATGGCCGGCGGCAAAGCGCGCGATGGTGGCGTCGTCCAGCCCGGGGCTGCGGCGTTGGCCCTTGCGGGCGCGGAGCGGGGCAAGGGTTGCGGTCACGTGGTCGGTCATGGCGGTGTCTCCTGTGCGTCTGCCGGCCGGCTGGCCGGGCGATACCCCTATTATCGGGATGCGTTCGTCGCTTGGTAGGTACGATCTGCGCGCAAATGCTGCTGTTTTCGGCGAATCGACGATAGAATCACGGCATGAAGCTCAGTCCAGCCGACGAAGCCCTGCTCTCGCTGCTGCGCGAGGACGCCCGCGCGCCGACCGCGGCCATCGCGCGCCGCCTGCAGCTGTCGCGGACCACGGTGCAGAGCCGGATCGAGCGCCTGGAGCGGATGGGCGTGATCGCCGGCTATACCGTGCGCGTCAGCGACGACCACGAACGCGAACGCGTCCGCGCGCTGATCATGATCACCGTGTTCCCGAAGCAGGCCCCCGGCGTGGTCGAGGTCCTGCGGCAGATGCCCGGGGTCCGCGCCTTGCATTCGGTCAACGGCGCCTGGGACCTGGTGGCGATGGCGGTGGTGCAGACCATCGGCGACATGGACGAGCTCACCGACCTGATCGGCGCGCTGGACGGCGTGGAGCGCACCACCTCGACCCTGCTGCTGTCGACCAAGTTCCAACGCTGAGGCCCCCGCTTGAAGAAGTCCGATTTCAACTTCGACCTGCCGCAGTCGCTGATTGCCCAGGCGCCTTTGGCCGAACGCTCGGCCAGCCGCATGCTGGTGGTGCCCGCCGGCGGGTCCGGCCTGGACGATCGCCAGGTGCACGAGCTGCCGGAGTTCCTGCGCCCCGGCGACCTGCTGGTATTCAACGACACGCGGGTGATCCCGGCGCGGCTGTTCGGCCGCAAGCAGGGCAGCGGCGGCCGCGTCGAGATCCTGATCGAGCGCCTGCTGCCGGGCAACGAGGCCCGCGCCCAGGTGGGCGCCAGCAAGACCCCGAAGCCCGGCAACCTGATCGAACTTGACGGCGGCGGCGTGGCCGAGGTGGTGGCTCGCGACGATGGCTTCCACCACCTGCGCTTCCACGTCGAAGGCGGGCTTGAGCCGTGGCTGGCCAAGGCCGGGCGCATGCCGCTGCCGCCCTATATCCAGCGCGAGCCCGGCGCCGACGACGCCGAGCGCTACCAGACCGTGTTCGCGCGCGCGTCCGGCGCGGTCGCGGCGCCGACCGCCGGCCTGCACTTCGACCAGGCGCTGCTGGATGCCCTGCGCGCGCGCGGAATCGACAGCGGCCACGTCACCCTGCACGTCGGCGCCGGCACCTTCCAGCCGATGCGCGTGGACGATGTACGCGAGCACCGCATGCACAGCGAGTGGATCAACGTCGGCGCGGCCTTGGTTGAGCAGGTGCGGCGCACGCGTGCGGCCGGGGGCAGGGTGGTCGCGGTCGGCACCACCGTGGTGCGTGCGATGGAGTCGGCGACCGTCGAGGGCGAAATGCATCCCTTCGTGGGCGAGACCGCGATCTTCATCGTCCCGGGCTACCGGATCACCTCGGCCGACATCCTGCTCACCAATTTCCACCTGCCCGAGTCGACCCTGCTGATGCTGGTGTCGGCGTTTGCCGGGCGCGAGCGGGTGCTGGCGGCCTACGCCCACGCGGTGCGCGAGCGCTACCGGTTTTTCTCCTACGGCGACGCGATGCTGCTCTTCCGCAATTCCTGAAGACGCGCCGTGTCGAGTATCATTCTCATTTGCGCCGGCCGGTCCGGCCCGATCCAGTGACCAGGAGATGCCCGTGAACATCCACTTCCGCGCGCCCCGCGCCGCCCTTGCCGTCGCCTGCACGGCGCTGCTGCTCGCCGCCTGCGGTGCCGATCCGGCGCCCGCGACGACGGCTGGCGACCAGGCGGCGAGCGACACGCCCGCCACCGCCGCGCCCTCCGACGCCGGCGAGGTCAACCTCTACACCACCCGCGAGCCCGGCCTGATCCAGCCGCTGCTGGACGCCTTCACCGCCGAGTCGGGCATCCAGGTCAACACCGTGCTGCTCAAGGACGGCCTGTCGGAGCGCCTGGGCGCCGAAGGCGAGCGCTCCACCGCCGACGTGCTGATGGTGGTCGATACCGGCAACATGCTCGACCTGGTCGAGGCCGGCCACACCCAGCCGCTGCAGTCCGACGTGCTTGAAGCCGCGATCCCGGCCCATCTGCGCGGCGCCGACGACCAGTGGTTCGCGATGTCGCTGCGCGACCGCGTGCTGTATGCGCACAAGGACCTGGAGCTTGAATCGTTCCATTACGAGGACCTGTCGGACCCGCAGTGGAAGGGCAAGGTCTGCATCCGCTCCGGCCAGCATCCGTACAACACCAGCCTGTTCGCGGCGATGATCGCCCACCACGGCGCCGAGGCCACTGAAACCTGGCTCGGCGGCGTCAAGGACAACCTCGCGCGCAAGGCCGCCGGCGGCGACCGCGACGTGGCCCGCGACATCCTCGCCGGTATCTGCGACATCGGCATCGCCAACGCCTACTACGTCGGCCGCATGAAGAACGCCGAGCCGGGCAGCGAACAGCATCAGTGGGGCGAGGCGATCAAGGTCATCCGCCCGACCTTCGACGTCGACGGCGGCGGCACCCACGTCAACATCAGCGGCGCCGCGCTGGCGGCGCATTCGCCCAACCGCGACAACGCGGTGAAGCTGATGGAGTACCTGGTCTCCGACGAGGCGCAGAGCCTGTACGCGCGCGCCAACTACGAGTACCCGGTGAAGGCCGGCGTCGAGCTCGACCCGGTGGTCGCAAGCTTCGGCGAGCTCACCGTCGACCCGCTGCCGCTCACCGAGGTGGTCGCCAACCGCCGCGAGGCGAGTGCGCTGGTCGACAAGGTCGGCTTCGACAACTGACGCGCCGACCCCGGGGCGTCACGTAATGGCGGCGGCTGGAGTATCCGCGGATGCGCTGCATCCGCTGGCCCGCGGCCCTGCCGGTCGCGGCCTGCGGCGATTGCTGCCCGAAGGGCCGTGGCAGTGGGCCGCGGTCGCGATCGCCGCGGTCGTGGTCGCGCCGCTGCTGGCCCTGGCCTGGACCGCGCTGCAGGGCGGACAGGACGGGCTCTGGAGCCATGTGGCCCGCTACGTGCTGCCGGTCGCGGCGCGCAATACCCTGGCGCTGCTGGCCGGTTCCGGCGCGCTGGTGGTGGCGATCGGAACCGGGGCGGCATGGCTGGTCACGGCCTACGAGTTCCCGGGCCGGCGTACGCTGGCCTGGGCGCTGCTGCTGCCGCTGGCGGTGCCGACCTACATCGTCGCCTTCGCCTATCTCGACCTGCTGCACCCGCTGGGCCCGGTGCAGGGCCTGGTGCGCGACATCCTCGGCTACGACAGCCCGCGCGATTTCCGCCTGCCGGACATCCGCGGCCTGGCCGGCTGCATCGTGCTGCTGGGCTTCGTGCTCTATCCCTATGTCTACCTGACCACGCGCGCGATGTTCATGACCCAGGCCGCGGGCCTGATGGAAGCCGCGCGCGTGCTTGGCGCGACGCCGATGCAGGTGTTCCGGCGGGTGGCGCTGCCGCTGGCGCGGCCGGCGATCGCGATCGGCACCGCGCTTGCGCTGATGGAGGTCCTCAACGACATCGGCGCCTCCGAATTCCTTGGCGTGCAGACCATGACGGTGGCCGTCTACACCACCTGGGTCACGCGCAGCGACCTGCCGGGTGCGGCGCAGATCGCGCTGGCGATGCTGGCGATCGTGGTCGCGCTGCTGGCGCTGGAGCGCTACGCGCGGCGACGGCAGCGCTATGCGGTCGGCGACCGGCCGCGGCCGATGCGCCCGCAGCGGCTGCGTGGGGGCGCCGCGGCGCTGGCGATCGTGCTGGGCGTGGTCCCGGTGCTGGTCGGCTTCGTGCTGCCGGCGGGCTACCTGGCCTGGGAAGCCTTCGAACGGATCGGCCAGCACGGCGTCTCGCCGCAGCTCTTGGCGAGCGTCCGCAACACCGTGGGCGTTGCCTTGGCGGCGACCGTGGCCACCCTCGCCGCCGGCCTGGTGCTGGGCTGGTCGGTGCGGCTTGCGCAGGGCCGGCGGCGCAGCGCCGGGGCGCTGTTCGCGCTGCGCAGCGGCAGCCTCGGCTATGCCGTGCCCGGCACCGTGCTGGCGATCGGCCTGCTGCTGCCGCTGGCCTGGTTCGACACCGGCGCCAACCTGGTGCTCGGTGCGTTCGGCATGGAGCCCCGGATGCTGCTGATGGGCTCCGCGGCGGCGCTGGTGCTGGCCTACATGGCGCGCTTCCTGGCGATTTCGGCCGGTGGCATCGAGGCCGGGCTGGCGCGCATCCCGCCCAGCCTGGACCAGGCCGCGGCCAGCCTCGGCCACGCGCCGGGCGCGACGCTGCGCCGCATCCACCTGCCGCTGCTGCGCCCGGCGCTGGCCGCGGCCGCGCTGCTGGTGTTCGTCGACGCCATGAAGGAGCTGCCGGCGACGCTGCTGCTGCGGCCGCTGAATTTCGAGACCCTGGCGACCTGGCTGTACGCCGAGGCCTCGCGCGGGACCTATGAGGAAGGCGCGGTGGCGGCGCTGCTGATCGTCGCCGTCGGCCTGCTGCCGGTGGTGCTGCTGGCGCGCACCGGCGTGCGCTATGGACGGGAGAAGATGACGTGAGCGATGCGCTGCTGGAGATCGCGGGCATCCGCGTCGGCTACCCGGTGCCGGGCGCCGCCGCGCGCGTGGTGGTCGACGATCTCTCGATGTCGCTGGCCCCCGGCGACATCGGCTGCCTGCTGGGCGCGTCGGGCTGCGGCAAGACCACGGTGCTGCGCGCGATCGCCGGCTTCGAGCCGGTGCAGGCGGGCAGCATCGACGTGGACGGCGTGCGGGTCGCTGCGGCGGACGTGCTGCTGCCGCCCGAGAAGCGCCGCGTCGGCATGATGTTCCAGGACTACGCGCTGTTTCCGCACCTGGATGTCGATGCCAACATCGCCTTCGGCCTGCGCGGGCGGTCCAGCGACGCGCGCAGGGCACGGGTGGCTGAGATGCTGGCGCTGGTCGGCCTGTCCGACCGCGGCGGCGCCTATCCGCATGAACTTTCCGGCGGCCAGCAGCAGCGCGTCGCCCTGGCCCGCGCGCTGGCGCCCGATCCGGCGCTGCTGCTGCTCGACGAACCCTTCTCCAACCTCGACACCGACACCCGCCAGCAGCTCGCGATCGAGCTGCGCGAGCTGCTGAAGGCGTCGGCCGCCACCGTGCTGATGGTGACGCACGACCAGGCCGAGGCCTTCGCCATGGCCGACCACATCGGGGTCATGGACCGCGGCCGGATCATGCAGTGGGACAGCGCCGAGGCCCTGTACCGGCGGCCGCAGGACCGCTTCGTCGCCGGTTTCATTGGCCGCGGTGCCCTGGTGCCCGCCGCCGCGCTCGGACTGGCGCGCGGCGGCGAAGTCCTGCTGCGCCCCCACGCCCTGCAGCCCGATCCCGAAGGCGCCGTGCGCGCAGAACTCGTGGCCCTGGCCTTCCGCGGCCCCGGCCACGTCGCCAGCCTCCGCCTCTCCGGCGGCACCGTGGTCGAAGTCGACCTCGACGACGCCTCGGGCATCCAGGGCCTGACTGCCGGCGACCCGCTGCGCCTGCGCCTGGCCGAGGACGGGATGGTCGCTTTCGACTGACGCGGCTTATGGCTGCTCCTACAAGTGGCCGGCGGGTTCCGCGACAATGGGTGCCCGATTGGAGCCAGGTATCCGATGTCACGCATGAAGTTCGAGCTGCTTGCCCGCGATGGCGCCGCCCGCCGGGGTCGCCTGGCGTTTCCGCGCGGCACGGTGGAGACGCCGGCGTTCATGCCGGTGGGGACCTACGGCACGGTCAAGGGCATGCTGCCGGGGCAGGTGCGCGAGCTGGGCGCGGAGATCATCCTCGGCAACACCTTCCATCTGTTCCTGCGGCCGGGGCTGGAAGTCATCGAAGCCCACGGCGGCCTGCACGGCTTCGCGCGCTGGGACGGGCCGATCCTCACCGACTCCGGTGGCTTCCAGGTGTTCTCGCTGGCGCACCGCCGCAAGATCACCGAAGCCGGCGTGACCTTCTCGGCGCCCACCGACGGCTCGAAGGTCTTCCTCGGCCCCGAGGAGTCGATGCACATCCAGAAGGTGCTGGGCTCGGACATCGTGATGATCTTCGACGAGTGCCCGCCGGTGCAAAAGGACGGCCAGCCGGTTGACCCGCGCGTGATCGAGCGCTCGATGGAGCTCTCGCTGCGCTGGGCCGAGCGCTCGAAGCGGGCGCATGAAGGCAACGATGCGGCGCTGTTCGGCATCGTCCAGGGCGGGGTGCACCAGGACCTGCGCACGCGCTCGGCGGCGGGCCTGAAGGACATCGGCTTCGACGGCTACGCCATTGGCGGCCTGGCGGTGGGCGAGACCGAGGCCGAGCGCAACGCCATGCTCGAGCACACCTGCCCGCAGCTGCCCGATGACCGCCCGCGCTACCTGATGGGCGTGGGCCGGCCGGAGGACCTGGTCGACGGCGTGGCCCGCGGCGTGGACATGTTCGACTGCGTGATGCCGACCCGGAACGCACGCAACGGCCACTATTTCACCTCCACCGGCACCGTCCGCATCCGCAATTCGCGCTACGAGCGCGACACCCGCCCGATCGAGGAAGGTTGCGGCTGCCCGGCCTGCAGCGGCGGCTACACCCGCGCCTACCTGCGCCACCTGGACCGCTGCAACGAGATGCTGGGCCCGATCCTGGGCACCCTGCACAACCTCTGGTACTACCAGAAGCTGATGGCCGACATGCGCGCCGCGATCGCCTCGGGAACCTTTGATGCCTGCCGCTGGTCCTTCCTTGCAGCCCGGATGCCCTGAGCCGCGACAGAACCGGACCCGAACCCCACCCCGACCCGCCCCCCGAATCCAATGCCCCCGCTGCGGGCTGGAACGCCCTCCCACGTCGCCGTGGCATACTTGCCAGCTGATTTCCGAACGGACCGCCCCGAATGAACCTGCTCGACTTCCTGATCGCCCCCGCCTACGCCCAGGCCGCAGCACCCGCCGCGCCCAACCCCTGGCAGTTCCCGATCATGATGGTCGTGCTGTTCGCGATCATGTACTTCCTGATGATCCGCCCGCAGATGAAGCGGCAGAAGGAACATCGCGCCATGGTCGAGAAGCTGGCCGTGGGCGACGAAGTGCTGATCGGCGGCGGCATCGCCGGCGTGGTGCGCCGCGTGGGCGACAGTTTCGTCAACGTCGAAATCGCCGACAAGGTCGAGATCCGCGTGCAGAAGACCGCCATCGGCAACGTGCTGCCCAAGGGCTCGCTGAAGTCCATCTGACACTCGCCGGAAGCACCGCGGCCGGCGCCTGCGCCGTGCCGCGACCGGCGCCTGCAACCGAATCCGTCACTCCCGCCCGCGGGACGACCTGGCGCAAGAACCGACCATGCTCGAATTTCCCCGCTGGAAGTACGTCATCATCCTGTTCGTGGTGCTGTTGAGTGCGCTGTATGCGCTGCCCAACGTCTACCCGCAGGATCCGTCCGTGCAGATCACCTCCAACCGCGGCGCCGCCACCGGCGCTGAACTGGACGGGAAGATCGAGGCGGCGCTGGCGGCCGCCGGCGTCACCGCGAAGTCGATCGACACCAGCGACGACGGCGAGCGCATGGTCCGGCTGCTGGACCTCGACGACCAGACCCGCGCTGCCGACGCGCTGCGCCCGGAGCTTGGCGACGACTACGTGGTCGCGCTGAACCTTGCCTCCACGGTGCCGGACTGGCTGACCTGGTTCGGCGCCAAGCCCATGCTGCTCGGCCTCGACCTGCAGGGCGGCGTGCACTTCGTGCTCCAGGTCGACCAGAAGGCGGCGCTGGACAAGCGCCTGGACGCCTATGCCGACGAGGTCCGCGCGGTGCTGCGCGACAACCGCATCCGCTACGACTCGGTGGAACGCAACGCCACCGGCACCACCGTGGCCCAGCTTGCCGACGCGGCCGATGCCGACCGGGCAATGACGCTGCTGGCCACCGCGCAGCCGACCCTGCTGCGCCAGGCCGTGGGCAACCGCATCACCATCCGCGTGCCCGAGACCGAGCTCAACCAGATCTCGGCCGACGCCATCGACCAGAACATCACCACGCTCCGCAACCGCGTCGACGAAGTCGGCGTCGGCGAGCCGGTGATCACCCGCCAGGGCAACGATCGCGTGGTGGTGCAGCTGCCCGGCGTGCAGGACACCGCCGAGGCCAAGCGCATGATCGGCGCCACGGCCACGCTGGAATACCGCGCGGTCATCGACGGCGATCCGTATGACGCCGTGGCCAGCGGCAACGTGCCGCCGGAAGCGCGCGTGTACTACCGCCGCGAGACCGGCATCGACGGCAAGCCGATGCCGGTGCTGCTGTCCAAGCGCGTGATCGCCTCGGGCGAGCAGATGGTGATGGCGCAGTCCACGCTGGACGAAAACGGCATGCCGGCGGTGAGCGTGACGCTCAACAACCTCGGCGGCCAGCGCATGTTCGACTTCACCTCGATCAGCGTGGGCAAGCCCATGGCCGTGGTCTACATCGAGCGCGTCCCGCAGGTGACCACCAACGCCGCCGGCGAAGAAGTGCGCAGCTTCCGCGTCAACGAGGAAGTGATCTCGGTGGCCAACATCAACGGCGTGTTCGGCAAGCAGTTCCAGACCACGGGCCTGGAGAAGGCCGAGGCCGATGGCCTGGCGCGCCTGCTGCGCTCGGGTTCGCTTGCCGCACCGATGGACTTCATCGAGGAGCGCATCGTCGGCCCCAGCCTGGGCAAGGAGAACGTCGAGCGCGGCACCACCGCGGTGATGTACGCCTTCGTGTTCACGCTGCTGTTCTTCGGCATCTACTACCGCATGTTCGGCCTGTTCACATGCGTGGCGCTGCTGCTCAACCTGCTGATGGTGGTGGCGGTGATGAGCCTGTTCGGCGCCACCATGTCGCTGCCGGGCTTCGCCGGCCTGGCACTGTCGATCGGCATGTCGGTGGACGCCAACGTGCTGATCAACGAACGCATACGCGAAGAGCTGCGGGCTGGAATGCCTCCGCGGGGCGCCATCGCCAACGGCTACGACAAGGCGTCCGGCACGATCTTCGACTCCAACATGACCGCGCTGCTTGCCGGCGTGGCGCTGTTCGCCTTCGGCACCGGCCCGCTCAAGGGCTTTGCGGTGACGATGGTGATCGGCATCCTGACCTCGGTGTTCACCGCGGTCACCGTCTCGCGCGGCATCGCCACCCTGGTCTACGGCGGCAAGCGCAAGCTCAAGACCCTGGCCATCTGACGCGGGCATACGACACATGACTATCTTTCCCCTGCGCCTGATCCCGGCCACCCCCAACATCGACTTCATGCGCCTGCGCTGGGTGTCGGTGGCGGTGTTCGCACTGCTTACCATCGCCACGATCGCGGCGATCGCCGGCAAGGGCTTCAACTACGCGCTCGACTTCACCGGCGGCACCGTGGTCGAGCTGCGCTTCGAGCAGCCGGCCGATGTCGATGGCGTGCGCCAGCGCCTGGCCGATGCCGGCTATCCCGGTGCCCAGGTGCAGACCTTCGGCAGCGGCAGCGACCTGCTGGTGCGGCTGCAGCCGCGCGACGGCGAGACCAGCGCCGACGGCACCGCGCGCACCGCGGATGACGTGCTCGAGGCGGCCTCAGCCGGCGGCAATCCCGCAACCATCCAGGGCAGCGCCTTCGTCGGTCCGCAGGTGGGCCGCGACCTGGCCTGGAACGGCCTGTACGCGATCCTGTTCGTGGTTGTCGGCTTCCTGATCTACATCGGCTTCCGGTTCGAGTGGAAGTTCGCGGTCGCTGCGATCGTCACCACGCTCAACGACGTGCTGATCGTGGCCGGCTGGTTCGCGATCAGCGGCCAGGAGTTCGACCTGACCGTGCTGGCCGGCCTGCTGTCGGTGATGGGCTTCTCGATCAACGACACCATCGTGGTCTTCGACCGCGTGCGCGAGAACTTCCGCAGCATGCGCGCGCCGCCGATGGAGGTGCTGAACGCGTCGATCAACCAGACCCTGTCGCGCACGGTCATCACCTCGGTGGTGGCGTTCCTGACCGTGTTGGCGCTCTACCTGTACGGTGGCGGCTCGCTCGAAGGCATGTCGCTGGCGATGATGCTCGGCATCGTGATCGGCACCCTGTCGTCGATCCTGGTCGCCTGTCCGCTGCTGAGCATGGGCTTCCTGAAGGTCACCAAGCAGGACCTGCTGCCGAAGGCGCGCGACGACGCGGAGCTCGCGCGCAGGCCTTGAGGGCTGCAGCGGGCTGGCCAAAGCCCGGATTGAAAAAAAACCCCGCCAGAGTGCGGGGTTTTTTTTATGTTGTTCTGCCGACTGCGCGGGTTTGGATGATTGCTCCGGGAGGGTGTGCGCTGCCCGCCGTGGAGGCAGGGGGGATGCCCAGCCGGAATATGCGCATCCTGCTCCCAGTTCCGGCCGCCGGCCATCCATGGCCGGCTCTGGGCATCCCCCCTGC
>NZ_JBCLUZ010000035.1:0-38815 GCF_039548395.1 Luteimonas changyuni | reverse complement strand
CTGGACGGGAGAGCACTCTTGCCGGCCCACGCTTGTGCAGTGCGAGCTGCTGACTCGTTCAACTGTTCGGGCTTTGGCAAGAGCCTGGAGTGCGGGCGCCCTGGCTCCCACACGTGCTTTACGGCACCCCGGCTTGTCGGCGTCCCGCACTCCGCTCTCGCCTACACGCTAAGGCAAAGCTAAGACACAAGCGGCTATAGCCGCGATTGCAACGTCCCCGTTCGCCGATCGCGGCTATAGCCGCTCCCACAGGGATCGCCGCTCCCGGAGGGAGGGATTGGCGGGGCGGGCCCGGGGTGGGCCAGCCCCGTTGCTCGGGTCAGCCGGGCTTGTTTGCGGCGATCCAGCGATCCACGCGCTGCTCCAGCAGGTCGAGCGGCATCGCGCCGCCGCCGAGGATGGTGTCATGGAAGCCGCGGATGTCGAAGGCGTCGCCCAGCTCGGCTTCGGCCTTCCGGCGCAGCTCCTGCATGCGGATCATGCCGATCTTGTAGGCGGTGGCCTGGCCCGGGAACACGAGATAGCGCTGGATCTCCGAGCGGATCGCGGCGTCCGGCACCGAGCTGTTCTCGCGGAAGTAGGCCACGGCCTGTTCCTCGGTCCAGCCCTTGGCGTGCATGCCGGTGTCGACCACCAGGCGGATCGCGCGCCACATCTCCGACATCAGGCGGCCGTATTCCGAATACGGATCCTGGTAGGTGTCGGGCATCTCCTTGGCCAGCCACTCCGAGTACAGGCCCCAGCCTTCGTTGTAGGCGGTGTCGAAGCTCTGGGTGCGGAAGGTCGGAACCCCGGTCAGCTCCTGCGCGATCGAGATCTGCATGTGATGGCCGGGCAGGCCTTCGTGGTAGGCAATCACCTCGAGCTCGGTCTTCGGCATGGCGTTCATGTCGGAGAGGTGCGCGTAGTACACGCCCGGTCGCGAACCATCGGGCGAGGCCGGGTTGTAGTGCTGGGCGGCACCGTCCTGCTCGCGGAAGGCCTCCACGCGCTTCACCACCAGGTCGGCCTTGGGCAGCAGGCCGAAGTACTGCGGCAGGTGCTTCTTGATGTTGTCGATCGCCTTGGTGGCGTCGTCGATGTAGGCCTGGCGGCCGGCGTCGGTGTCGGGGTACAGGCGCGCCGGGTCGGCCTGCACGTGCCTGAAGAAGGCCTGCAGGTCGCCCTCGAAGCCGATCTGCTCCTGCACCGCCTCCAGCTCGCCGCGCAGGCGCGCGACCTCGGACAGGCCGAGCTCGTGGATCTGGTCGGCCGTCATGTCGGTGGAGGTGTTCTCGCGCAGCTGGTAGGCGTAGTAGGCGGCGCCGTTGGGATGGGTCTGGCCGACGCCGGTCGGGTTCCCGGCCGCCTTGGGCAGCTCTTCTGCGGCGAGCGCGAGGATGCGCTCATAGGCCGGCTTCACCTCGTCCACCAGGGCCTTGCGCGCCTCTTCCTTGAGCTCGGCGGCACGCTCGGCGGTGATCTTGCCGGACTCCGCCAGCGCGTCGGCCTTGGCCCGGGCGTCGGCCCAGAAGGCGCTGTCGGGGCCATCGTCGAAAGGTGCGCCGGCGATGATCTTTCGCGACTGGTCGGCCACGCCCTCCCAGGCGAACTTCGGCGGGCGGATGCCCTGCGCCGCCGACGCGCGGGTGCGTTCAAGCAGGATGTCGAAGGTTGCCGGCAGCGCGCGCAGGCGCGCCACGTAGGCCAGGAAATCTGACTCGTCGTCGACCTTGTGGAAATTGATCATGAAGGTCGGCGCCATGCTGTGCATGCCGTTCATCTGGTCGAAGGAGTAGCCGTCCAGCAGGAAAGGCATGCCGTCGCGCGCACTTTCGTACTGCTTCTTCCACAGGTTCCAGGACAGCTGCGCCTCGGGCTCCAGGCGGTCGTAGTCGAACTGCGCCTCCATCTCCTCCACCGAGGCCTCCATCCACTCCAGCTGCCTGCGGATCCCGGCCTCGGAGACATCGTCGATCCGGTCGTAGAGCTCCTTGCGACCGAGGAAGGTCAGCTGGATCGGGCTGAACTGCAGCTGCTCCTCGTACTTCTCCTCGAACCAGGCGTTGAGGCGCGCGGTCTCGGCTTCCGGGTCGGCCGCCGTGGCCCTGGTGGCGGCCGTGGTCGCCGGGTCGCCGGCGGGCGCGGCGGTGCCGGGGTCGTTGCAGGCGGCCAGGCCAAGGGAAAGGACCAGCGCGAGGGCGATGGCGAGGGGCGAGCGGGCGGAAGCAGTGCGCATCTGGGGCTCTCCGGAGGGAGGGTTGGCGAGGATCCCGGCCCGGGGGCACGGTCGTGGCCCGACTTTCCCATGAATGGGGATGCCGGGTCAGGCCCATTGGCCCGGGCGCGCCCGTCCTGGCCCGTGTCCGCGGCGCGGTACCATGGCGGTTTCCAGGCGACAGGAAGCAGGGCGATGGCCAATCCGGACGATCAGCGCAACGGCGTGGGCCGCGACGAGGCCGAGGCCGCCGTCCGTACCTTGCTGCGCTGGGCCGGCGACGATCCCGCGCGCGAAGGCCTGCTGGACACGCCCAAGCGGGTGGCCAAGGCCTACGGCGACTGGTTCAGCGGCTATGCCGACGATCCGCGCGAATACCTCGAGCGCACCTTCGAAGAGGTCGCCGGCTACGACGAGATGATCGTGCTGCGCGACATCGAGTTCGAGAGCCACTGCGAGCACCACATGGCGCCGATCATCGGCCGCGCCCACGTCGGCTACCTGCCCGAGGGCAAGGTGGTGGGCATCAGCAAGCTCGCGCGCGTGGTCGACGCCTATGCCCGCCGCTTCCAGGTGCAGGAAAAGATGACCGCGCAGATCGCCGCGGTCATCCAGGACGTGCTCAAGCCGCGCGGGGTGGGCGTGGTGGTCGAAGCCAGCCACGAGTGCATGACCACCCGCGGCGTGCACAAGCGCGGCGTCAGCATGGTGACCTCGAAGATGCTGGGCGGTTTCCGCGACGACGCGCGCACGCGCTCGGAGTTCCTCCGCTTCATCGGCGATCCGCGCGCCTGAACCACAGACCCACCCACAGAGAGGAGAGTCCCATGCGTGCGATGCGCTTCACCCTTGCCGCCTGCGCCGTGGCGCTGGTCAGTGCCTGCGCGGCGACGCCCGAGTTCTTCGACACCAACGCCGCGGTCGATGCCAACCCGCTGTGCGTCGGCGGCATCGACCGCCCCGGCGAACCGGTCTCGCGCGACTGCCTTCGCGAGAGCGGCGGCCGGATCAGCAGCGACCGCCCGAGCCAGCCGGTCGACTTCCGCAAGGGCGACGACGACTGACGCCGCGGCTCAGCCAGTCGGCGGCTCGCTGGCCATTGGCGAATCCACCGGCGGTGGGGGCCGCTGGGTTTCGTCGATCGGCGGTACCGTGGGATCAATCGGCGGCGTGGCGGGGTCCACCGGCGGCAGGCTGGGATCCACCGGTGGCGGCAGTGCCGGGTCGATGGTGGTCGGCGCCGGGGCGGGCGCGGCATCGTCGACCGGCAGCGCACCGGGATCGGTGCGCTCCGCGGGCGCGTCCTGTGCCGAAGGCAGGTCATCCACCGGGGTGTAGGCCTGGCTCGGGTCGCTGCAGGCCGCGAGAGAGAGCGCCAATGCGGCGCCGGTGATCGGGAAGAGTCGCTTCATCGCAGAGGGTCCACGGTCAGGGGCTCGCGACCGAGTATCCGCGCGTGGACGTATGCGGGGCGTCCTTTTTTCGCTAAGTCCGCGTGCAGGGCAGGTGTACGCGGGTCACGGCGTCGACACCGGCAGCAGCACCCAGAACGGCACGCCCGCGCGGGCGTGGCTGCGGGCCGCCTCGTCGAGGATGTCGAGCAGGGTGGCGAAGTCGTCCGCGGCGCCCTCGCGCAGGCCGGCGCAGTGATCCAGCAGCAGCAGGTAGCCCGGCGCCGGCAGCCAGGACAGGTCGCCGAGGCTGTCCGCCAGCGCGTCCCAGTTGCCGCCGAAGGTCGGCGGGAAGTCCAGCGCGGCGGCAAGTTCATCGAGCAGGGCGGCCTTGTCGTCGGCGAACTCGAGGTCGGCCGCACGCACCGTGAAGTCCAGCGAGGTGGCCGATTCCACCAGCGCGGCACGATCGTGGATATCGACGAAGTAGGCCGCCGCCTGGCTGGCATCGGCCAGCATCGCGCCAAGCTCCACTGCGTTCATGGCCGGTCCCCGCGGTCGAAGGCGCGGAAGCTGCGGTAGTGATCCGCCGTGTAGTACCACTCCGCGGGCGGGTCGCCGCCGGTGACGATGCGGCGCGCGCCGCGGTCGCGCGAGCCCGGGGTGGCGACGGTGAATTCGCGGTAATGCCCGCGCGGACGCTGCGGCAGCAGGCGTTCCCGGTTCTGGAACACGCCGCCGTCCTGGCGATGCGGATACGGCCCGCCGCGGTCGATCAGGGCCAGGGTGGCGTGGGCCTCCGCCGGCAGGAAGGCGAGTGCCGGTCCGGTGCTGGAACCCGCCGGCAGCGGCGGACCGTCCCGGCGTTCCAGCAGCTGCCACATGCCGACCAGCAACAGCGCCGCGACCAGCCAGGTCCAGCTTCGCGGCGCGCGTTTCCCCCGGCTGCGGCCTGCCATCGGTCTAGCCGCAGCTGACCTTGGTGATGCGCCCGTCGTCGTCGACCTCGATATTGAGGCGTCCGGCGCGGTAGTCCATGGTCACCGCCATGCCCGGTCGGATGACGCGAACGCCGCGGGCCCCTGTGGCCGCCTTGGCGCGCTCGCCCACGGCTTCGTCCAGCATCTGGCCGACGTATTGCTCGGCCGCCTTGGCGTCACAGCTGCCGCCAAGCCCGCCATCGACGATCTTCGGGGGTGCACCGTTCACGGGCGCGGGCTCGCGTGCGGGCGAGCAGGCGACCACGGCGAAGGCCAGTGGCGCGGCCAGCAGCACGGCAAAGTGGCGAGCGGAGTGGAAGCGGGACATATGCGGCTCCTCGGGGTCATGGCGCGATCATGCCGCATGCGCGGCGGGGGTGCTGGGTGGGTACGGCTGCGCCGTCATGAGCGGTCGTCCCCGGGTTCGTCGGTGCCCAGCCGTGACTCGACCCGGCGGAACACCGCCAGCACCACCACGCACAGCAGCGAAGCACCCAGCGCCAGCAGATAGTTGCCGAGCCCGGCGGCGATCCCGATCGCGGCCGCCATCAGCAGCGAGCTGGCGGTGGTCAGGCCGCGCACCTGCTGGTCGCCGCGCGCGCGCAGGATGGCACCGGCACCGACGAAGCCGACCGCGGCCACCACCGACTCGATCAGGCGGCCGGGGTCGATGCGCAGCAGGTCGCGGTATTGCTCCTGGGTGAAATGTTCGGCGACGACATCGCCCAGGCCGACGATGAGCGCCGCGGCGCCGGCGATCATCATGTGCGTGCGCAGGCCGGCGGCGTGGCGGCCCAGCTCGCGCTCGATGCCGAGCACGCCGCCGAGCGCCATCGCCGCGGCGACCCGCGCCAGGATCCAGAGCTCGGTGTTCTGAAAAAGGTCCATCGTGTTTCCCTGTCGTCCGGACCGCGATGACAGCGCAGCGGCGGTCTGCCGGCCGTGAAGTCGCCTGTTCATCGCGCGTGACGCCAGCGCTCGCGGGGCGTGCCTACAATCCCGCGGGTCGAACACGGAGTTTCCGGATGCGCCTGATGCCCCCGCTTGCCACGCTGATCCTGGCCCTGCCAGCCGCCGCCGCGATGGCGCAGGCGCAGGCACCCTCGCCGCCCGTCGCGCCCGTCGCGCCCGTCGCGCCCGTCGCGCAGGTCGCGCAAGCGCCGGCGGTCCAGCCGGGGCCGACGGCTGCCGAACTCGCCACGTACGGCACCTGCATGGCCAGGCTGCGCGGCACCGCCGCGGGCAAAGGCGTGGATGCCGGCAGCTTCGACCGCCTGACCGCCGCGCTGGCGCCGGACATGAGCGTGCTGCCGCTGCTCGACCAGCAGCCCGAGTTCAGCACGCCGATCTGGGACTACCTGGCCGCGCTGGTCGACCAGCAGCGCATCGACGACGGCCGCGCCATGCTCGCCGCGCACGCAGCGACGCTTACGCGCGCGCAGGCGGAATACGGCGTGGACCCGGCCACGGTGGTCGCGGTCTGGGGCGTGGAGAGCGACTACGGCAAGAGTTTCGGCAAGCGGCCGCTGCTGGTCTCGCTGTCCACGCTGTCCTGCTTCGGGCGGCGGCAGCCGTTCTTCCAGGGCGAGCTGATCGCCACGCTGCAGCTGCTGGCCAACGGCGACCTGGTCGATCCAGGCATCACCGGATCCTGGGCGGGCGCGTTCGGGCACACGCAGTTCATGCCCAGCACCTACCAGCGCATCGCGGTGGATTTCGACGGTGACGGCCGCCGCGACCTGGTGGGCAGCATCCCGGATGCGCTGGGATCCACGGCCAACTACCTGAAGCGCTCCGGCTGGCGCACGGGCGAGCCCTGGGGCTACGAGGTGCAGCTGCCGCAAGGCTTCAATGCCGCGCAGGCGGGTCGGACAAGTCGCAAGCCGCTGTCGGAATGGGTGAAGCAGGGGGTCAGGCGCGTGGATGGAAGCGCCGTGGGTGGAGTGTCGGCGGACGCGCGCGCCGCTGTGATCCTGCCTGCCGGCGCCAAGGGTCCGGCATTCCTGGTGTTCAAGAACTTCGACGCGATCTATTCCTACAACGCGGCGGAGAGCTATGCCCTTGCCATCGCCCATCTGGCTGATCGTCTGCGCGGCGGCGGCGCCTTTGCCACCGCCTGGCCCACCGATGACCCCGGCATCGGACGTGCCGAGCGCCGCGAGCTGCAGGAACTTCTGCTGGCGCGCGGCCATGCGATCGGCGAGGCGGACGGCATGGTCGGCACCCTGACCCGGCGGGCAATTGCCGCCGAACAGGCGCGACTGGGCTTCACGCCCGCCGACGGGCGCGCAGGGCTGCGCATACTGACGGCGCTGCGGGCTGAAAAGACGCCCGCCGCACAGTAAGCGCGCGACGGACCCCGCGACGACCATGCAGGGCCGCAGCTGCTTCTGCGGCGGCCGCGCGCGGACAGGCGCCAACTGCCCTGGCGGCGCTCACGGCGCTTCACGGCGTCTTCCAGCGGAACACATCCTCCACGCCCACGCCGAACGCGCGCGCCAGCCGGAACGCCAGTTCCAGCGACGGTGCATAGCGGCCCGCCTCCAGCGCGATGATGGTCTGCCGGGTCACCTGGCAGGCATCGGCCAGCTGCTGCTGGGTCATTCCGGCGCGCTCCAGGCGCAGGCGCCGGATGTCGTTTTCCAGCGGAGTGCCGGTCATCGCGTCAGCACCCCGCCAATGACGGCAGCGGCATCAGCGGCGGTCCCGCCAGTAGGTGAGCGCGATCGCCGCAGCCTCGACCAGCCAGCCGATCATCAGCACGAAAACCAGGATGTTGCCGATCGCGAAGTGCGTGGCCCACTGCAGCTTGTGCTCCGGCGACAGGCCCAGCGTTACCGCGAGGGAGATCACCCCGACCACGAGCGCGCCGCGACCCCAGGCGGCGCCGCGTGTTTCGATCTCGCGGTCGCGTTCGTCCTCCTGCACGCGATCCTTCCAGCGCGAGGCCATGAGCCGCGACAGCACGGTCCACGCCACCAGCAGCAGCACGAGATTGGTCGCCACGCGCCGCGCCGCCGCGCGGTCATCACCGCTGAACGCCTCGGCGTGCAGGACGAAGTAGAGGGTGGCCACCAGCATGAAGGCGAAGCCGATCCAGGCCTTCCACTCACCGGGTGAGGCGCCTTGCTCGAACTCGCCGCGCGGAATTGACGAGGCGGTGTACAGCGCCACCCACGTACAGCCGATCAGCAGGGTCATGCCCAGACCGCCGATGTCGTGACCGAACACACGTCCGCTGCCCAGCAGCAACCACAGGCCGGTGCCCGCCACGGCCAGCAGTCCGATCCACCCCCAGCGCCCGATCGTCACGACAGTTCTCCCTTGGCTTGATGTAAACAAGTTTTTACATTGCGATGGGGTCATGTCAAGTATTTTTTACATGTGGACGACGGGAGCCCGGCCCATGCGCACAATGGCGGTCTTCTGCAAACGGAATGACGCCCATGGCGCGTGCATCGGGATTGGCATTCGTGGCGGTGCTTTTGGCCGCCTGTTCGAGCGGACCGGCGGACCGGATCGCGCCGGACGGGGCCGCCGCAGCCGACAGCCGCGCGGCCGGCGTCGCGGACACCGCCGCCGCCGGCACCGCGATCAGCAGCG
Organism: Luteimonas changyuni; assembly: GCF_039548395.1. Classification (NCBI taxonomy): domain Bacteria; kingdom Pseudomonadati; phylum Pseudomonadota; class Gammaproteobacteria; order Lysobacterales; family Lysobacteraceae; genus Luteimonas; species Luteimonas changyuni. The sequence goes on along the minus strand of NZ_JBCLUZ010000035.1, from coordinate 30,644 downwards.
ACAACCTTGCGGCCCACCTGCGCATGCTTGCCTCCGATGAATTCGAAGGCCGTGCGCCAGCGACGCCGGGCGAGGCGAAGACCATCGCCTGGATCGCGGAGCAGTTCGCCGCCGCAGGGCTCGAACCCGCCGGTGACGACGGCACCTGGCTGCAGGCGGTGACGCTTGCGCGCAGCGAAATCCACGGCGATGTCGCCACTGGCTTCACCGTCGCCGGCCAGCCGATGCCGCTCGTCAACGGCGACGACATCGCGCTGGAAAGCCTGCACCCCGCGCCGCGCGTTGAATTGTCCGGCGTGCCGCTGGTGTACGCCGGCTACGGCATCACCGCGCCCGAACTCGGCTGGGACGACTACGCCGGCATGGATGTGCGCGGCAAGATCGTGGTCGTGCTGGTCAACGATCCCGACTTTGAAACAGCGCCGGGAAAGTTCGGCGGCCGCGCCATGACCTGGTACGGGCGCTGGGCGTACAAATACCTCGAGGCCGCGAAGCGGGGCGCCGCCGGCGTGTTGATCGTGCACGAGACCGAACCGGCCGCGTATCCCTGGGCCACCGTGCGCAACGGCCGCGCCGCGCCGCAGTTCGATATCGTCCGCGACGACGCCGACAGCCACCACCTGCGCGTGCGCGGCTGGATCCAGCGCGCCACCGCGGAGCGGCTGTTCGCCGCCGCCGGCCTGGACTTCGACGCCGCCAAGCGCGCCGCGCAGCAGCCGGACTTCAAGGCACATGCGCTGGGCGACGCGCGCTTCAGCGCCGCCTTCGACGTCGAGCACGCACGCATCACCAGCCACAATGTCGCCGGCCTGCTGCGCGGCGCTTCGCGTCCGGACGAGACCGTGGCGCTGTCGGGCCACTGGGACAGCTTCGGCATCGGCGCGCCGGACGAAAGCGGCGACGCGATCATGAATGGCGCCGTCGACAACGCCACCGCCGTCGCCTCGATCATCGAAATCGCGCGCGCGCTGCATGCAGGTCCGCGCCCTGCACGGAGCGTGCTGTTCCTGGCGCTGACCGCCGAGGAGAGCGGCCTGCTGGGCGCCACGCATTACGCCGCGCATCCGCTGCGCCCGCTGGCCACCACGGCCGCCGTGCTGAACCTTGAAATGTGGAGTCCGGACGGGCCGACCCGCGACGTTTCCTCGTGGGGGCAGGGCAAGGTTTCGCTGGAGCGCGACCTGGTGGCGGCGGCCGAATCGCTGGACCGTACGTATTCGCCGGACCCGAACCTCGAAGCCGGTTTCTTCTACCGCGCCGACCATTTCGCATTCGCCCAGGCCGGCGTGCCGGCGATCACCATCGGCCCCGGCATGGACCAGCTGGAAGGCGGCGTGGAAGGCGGCATGGCCGCGCGCGCGGACTACTTCGCCAGGCGCTACCACCAGCCCGATGACGAGTTCGACGACAGCTGGGACATGCGCGGGCCGACCGCGGATACGGAAGTCGTGCTGCGGCTGGCACGCACGCTTGCCGATTCGGACCGGTGGCCGAGCTGGGACGAGGGCAGCGAGTTCCGCGAGGCGCGTGAAGCGAGTGCATCCGCGCGTCGGTCCTTCAGGCCGCGGCCGCGCGCGCAAGCCCGGTGACCACGCCCAGCGACGCATCGCCGCGCACGATCTCGACGCCCGGGAACACTTCGGCCACCAGCGCCGGAACGTAGGGCGAGCGCGACATGCCGCCGGTGAGATAGACCACTTCCGGCGCCTCGTCCGCGCCGGCGCGGGCTTCGCGCATCAGCGCGCGCAGCTGCATCAGGAACGGCCGTTCGGCGGCGGCCTCGAGATGCGCGCGGTCGATGTCGCAGCCGAGGCCGTGCTCGATGTAGCCGAGATCCAGCGGCACGCGTTCGCTGCCGCTGAGTTCGATCTTGGCGCGCTCGACGGCGCGGTTCAGGCGCACCGTGTGCCCGGCCTGCTGCAGCGCCACCAGGCGCTCGCGCCAGGGCGCGTCGACATCGTCGAAGTTGGCGCTGCGGAAGTTGTTCTGTCGCTGCAGGTCCTGCACGTGCGAGGCCTCGTAGTAGCGATGCACGGGCGTCCTGGTCACGTTCTTGCCGAACAGCGGCATGACCGCGCGCATGCTCAGCTCCAGGTCGACGTCGGTGCCGCCGACGGGCTCGCCCCAGGCGCCATGAACGACTGGCGCCGGTGCATCGCCCCCCACCAGCGCCAGCGCCATGTCGGTGGTGCCGCCGCCGATGTCGAGGATCATCGTGCGACGGACCTCGCGGCTGCGGCGGTGGTAGTCGTAGGCGGCGGCAGCGGGTTCTTCGAGGAACTCGACCGCGTCGAAGCCGGCGGCGCGGGCGGCGTCGGTGAGGATCTCCAGCGCCTGCTCGCCGCCGGCCTCCTGCATCGAGCTGCGGAAGCGCACCGGCCGGCCCATCACCGCCGAGCGCACGTCCGTGCGCAGCTGCGCCGAGGCCGTGCTGCGGATATGGCGCAGCACGTGCGTGGCGATGCCCAGCAGCACGTCGCGCGCATGCGCGTCGAGCCTGTAGCCGAGCATCGATTTCGGCGAGACCACCAGGTGTCCTTCGCCGGCGGACAGGAACGCATCCACCGCCTCGTCGCCGTAAAGCGCGTCGTCGAGATCGGCCTTCGCTTCCATCGCTTCGCGCACTTCCGCGGCGGCCCAGTTCCGGCGCACGGCGGCGATCGCCGCGCGGCGGAGTTCATCGTCGCTGCGCCGGCGCATGGTCGGGACCTGGGCCAGCGCGTCCGCGCGCTGCTGCACAGGTAGCGCCATCGCCGCCTGCCGCAGGCCGTCCAGGCGCGCCAGTTCGCGGGTCTGCTCGCTCTTGGCACTGCCCATCCAGCGCGCCACGTCGCCCTGCAGCGCATCGGTGAGTTCGAACTTGTGGAGATCCGGCAGCCGCTGCGGGAAAAATGCCGTGGTCCGGAACTGCTCCTGGTCGCCGAACCGGATCAGTTGCACCTCGCCGTCGACAACGGCCCCCGCAGCCGAATAGCTCGTGCCGAAGTCAACTCCGATCCGCATGTCCAGGGCCTGCCATCAATTGAGCGGCCGCCATTGTGCCGATGCCGGGCAATCCATGCCGAGCGTGGGTCGCGGTCGACAACGCCGCCGCCATCGCCCGGCCATCGAGATCGTGCGCCTGCTGCAGGCGTTCAGCGCCTCGGGATCATGGGCGGGAGCGCGTGAAGCCGACGGATCTGGCCGGATATCCAGTTGAGGGCGATGCAGATTGCGGCGGCCGCGAGGCACGGCATCGCGTCGGTGGCCAGCGCCTGGCGCAGCGCGTACCACGCCGCGTCGGCGTAGAGCGCCGCTGCCATGATCGATGCGGTGGCAAGGATCAGAAGCAGGCTGCGAACCAGGATCCGCTCGAACCCCGGGTCGCGGATGCCGACCCTGGCCGCGACCGCCGCGGCGAAGCCGGGCGGCGGCTCGCTGCGTGGGGCGGTTGCTACTGCCGTGGCCACCAGACGGTAGCAGTGGGCCACGGCGTCGGAGTCAGCCGGCCCGTGTCCATTGCCGCGTGCGACCCGCAACCCCTGTTCCTGGGCCTCCCATTCGCTGGCGTCGACCTTGGGGGCCGTGTCTTTCGTGGTCATGGCGGAACTCCCATGCGTGATTCCAGAAGGCTGCGCAGCCGCTTGCGTGCGCGGAACAGATGGCTCTTGATGGTGCCTTCGGCGAGGCCCGTGACCTCCGCGATCCCGGCGATCGGCATCTCTTCCAGATGGTAGAGCGCAAGCACGCTGCGCTGCAGCGGTGGCAGCATTTCGATGGCGCGGTGCAGCCGCCTGACGGCCTCCGCGTCCGATGCTGCGGCCTCAAGGTCGAAGCCGTCTCCGATCCGCTCTTCCAGGGGCGGGGCGTCGTCATCGGGCTCGGCGATCGGGATGCGCTTGCGCTCGAGATGGCGTGCGGCCACCGACCAGGCGACCTGTGCGATCCATGATTTCAGCGCGCTCTCGCCGCGGTACTGGTGCAGCGTGCGGTGGATGCGCAGGAAAACCTCCTGGCAGAGTTCGCGGGTATCGTCCGGATGGCGGACCAAGCGGTCGACGACATGCCAGCACAGGCCCTGATAGTCGCGGACCAGGCGCTCGAAGGCACCCGGGGCGTCGGACAGAACGGCCTGCACCAGCGCGTGGTCGGCGTCGGCGGCATTGTCGGAAGATGGACTGGCTTGAAGCATCGAGGACAGGGATACGGGAATCGGCGCGCCGGTTGCAATCGGCGTGGTGCAACCGCCGTGTCGCCGGGCGTATCTCCTTGGTCAACCGACCGATGCAGGCGCGCCATGAACTTCGACATCCTGATTCCCATCTCCCTTTTCGCCGCCGTCGCCTACTCGATCAAGGTCACGGTGGAAGCCTATGCGCGCCGCCGGATCTTCGAGGCCCGGGGCTCGGAAGAACTGGTGCGCGCGCTGCTCGAAGGCGAGGCGCGCCGTCGCCGCCAGTCATCCCTGCAGTGGGGCGCGGTCCTGGTGGCGCTGGCCATCGGCTTCGGCCTGGTGGAACTGATCGGGGCGCGCGAGGTCACGCCGGGCGTGGCAGCGCTGCTGCTTGGTGCGACGGGTCTGGGCCACCTGGCCTACTACCTGCTTGACGGCCGGAAGCGGTGAGGGCGCCCGTCTTCAATCGTGGACCGGGATCCCGATGATGCTCCTTGCAGTGATGCTCATGGCGGCCCTCGGCGACGCCGGCAACGTGGATGCCGCGGCGCGGTCCGATGCGTGTGCCATCGGGGAAGCGGCGCGAAGCGACTTCGACGCGCAGGTGCCCTTCGAAGTTGTCGATGGACGCATTTATGTCCAGGCCCGGGTCAATGGGCGGGGACCGTTCCGCTTTGCCGTCGATACGGGGGCCAGCGGCAGAGGCCGCGCCGACGCTACCCTGGTTGCCGTGCTCGGGCTTGAGGTCCATGGAAGCGCAAGCACCTCCGACGGACTGGAGAGCACGGTCGTGGATACCACGCGCCTGGAGTCGCTGGCGCTGGGCGGCCTGTCGCGACACGACCTGGAAGTGATCACCCGCGACTACAGCCGCCTGATGTCGCCGGAAGCGCCATTCCTGGGGATCCTTGGCCGCGGGTTCTTTGAAGACGGCCTGCTGGTCATCGACTATCCGCGGAGGATGCTGTCCTTCAGCCGCAGCCTTGTCCTGCCGGCCGGCGGGGATTCGATCCTGGAGTACGAGCGGCCTTTTCGCGTCTCCGTGTCGATCGGCGATGTCCGGACGGAGGGCAACATCGATACCGGCGCGAACGTGGCCTTCCTCATGCCGCAGGCGCTGTATGGCCAGCTCGAGGGTACGCCGCTGGAACCTGCCGGTGCGGGAGGGCTGACCAACGGACGGATCGAAACCATGCGCGGCGTGATCCGCGGGCCCGTCAGGATCGGTGCGGCGAGCATCGAAGATGCCGAAGTGCGGGTGTCGGATCGCTATCCGGAACTCCTGGTCGGCGCGCATGCGCTCCAGGGCTTCGTGATCCTTGTCGACCAGCGATCGAAGCGGGTCGCACTGTGTCCGCCCGCCAGCCCCGGAAAAACCTGACGGCTGTCTGGCGCAACAGGCGCTGCGGGATCGGTCAGACTGGCCCGATGAAACCACACGCCCCGTCCTGCGACCGCAACCGCGATCCGATCCTCGCGGTCCTGCGCGAGCGCTTCGCCGGCCACCGCCGCGTGCTCGAGATCGGCAGCGGCACGGGCCAGCACGCGGTCCATTTCGGCGCGGCCATGCCCTGGCTCAGCTGGCAGTGCTCCGAGTTCGCGGACAACCTTGCCGGCATCCGCCTCTGGCTCGACGAAGCTGCGCTGCCCAACACGCCGGCACCGATCACGCTCGACGTCGCGCACGGGCCCTGGCCTGCCGCGGGCCGCTTCGATGCGGTGTTCACGTCCAACGCCCTGCACATCATGGGCTGGCCCGAGGTCGAGGCCTTTTTCGCCGGCGTCGGCCGGGTGCTGCACGACGCGCCGGGCGGCACCCTGGTCGTGTACGGACCGTTCAACTACGGCGGCGCGTACACCAGCGACAGCAATCGCGACTTCGACGGCTGGCTGAAGGCGCGCGATCCGCGTTCGGGCATCCGCGACTTCGAAGCGGTGGCGGCGCTGGCGTCCAGGGCCGGCCTGCACATCGCGGCCGATGTCGCGATGCCTGCCAACAACCGCTGCCTGGTCTTCTCGCGCAGGGCGGCCGGCCACTCGACACCCTGACCCTTCGACGGGCGCTGCCACCGGCGCCCGCGCAGGACGCGCAGCGTCGGCATCCCACTGGAGCGACGAGGCACTGTCCGCCCGGCGCATCGGGTGGCGTATATCTCCGGGACCCGCTCGGGTGGCTTCGCGCCACGCGAACGGACCTTCTCTTCATGCCCGGGAAAGGATGCCGCCGATGATGCCCATGCGCCCATTGTTGTTTGCTTGCCTGCTGAGTACGGGCACCACCCTCTGCTTCGCAGGGCCGCCGCCGGCGCCGCCTGCCTGGGCCAGCGCCGCCGGCTTCAGCCACGTCGATGCCGACGCCGTTGAAAGCGCGGCGTACTACAGCGCGGAGCGCTTCCCGGGGCAGGGCGCGTCGGCCTTCAATCCCGACGCCGACCTGGCGCCGCCGGTGCGTGCCCTGCTGCTGGTCGAGCACCGGGAAGGACTGCTGCCGCACGCGCGCTACCGGGTCAGCTGGCACGTCGCGGCCGATGCCCAGGCGCCGGACCGGAACCTGGACTACGTCGAAGTGCAGCGCTTCAACCTGGGGCCCGCGCGGCACCAGGACCTGCGCGGATCGGTGCCGGACGAGCACCTGGCCGATGTGTCCGAATTCGGAGTCGGGCCGGACGTGGCCTGGCGATTCGTGATGGCGCCGCGGCAGGGAATGCGCGCCGGCGTGGAAGAGGCGGCGCGCAGGGAGCTGTCCGCCGACGAATCGACCGCGGTGGACTGCCTCGGGTCGCCCTGCGCTGCGCTGGCAGGTCCTGCCGGGCCCGAAGGCGAATGGTTCGGGCGTGACGTTTCCGCGCCGCCCGACCGCTATGCGGCCAGGACCGGGGACGGCAGCCCGCATCCGGCGCGCGTCGCCGAGGACCTGGTCGTGGCCATGGGCGAAGAGGCCGATCGCCCGGCGCCGTTCAACCCGGCCGCACCGCGCTTCGTGTTCGTGATCTCCGCCAATGCGGACGGCCAGGACCTTGCGACCACGGCGCTTGCGCGCGACACGCTGGTGTTCGATGACGACATCGGCACCATCTGGGCCCGCTGGCAGCAGGTGTCCGATGCGACGCCGGAATCGGCGCTGCTGTACCAGTCGCGCACCCGCTGATCCTCCCCGATCCATGACCAGCCCGCGAGTGATCGCGGCAGGAGATCCACGCCATGCACACGCCTTTCCACCGGTCCCGCCCGCGGTCCGTCCGCAGCTCCCTCATTCCGGCCGCGTCCACGGCCACGCTCGCGCTGCTGCTGGCCGGCTGCGGCGGCGATGGCGCCGCCGAGGCCGGACGTGCCGATGCCGGGGGGACGGGGGTGTCGACGTCGGCCCCCGCCCGGTTCGATGCCTCACTGAGCGATTCACCGTGCAGCGTGGTCACGGTCGACACCGTCGCGACCGTTTTCGGCCTGCCGGTTGGCGAAATCGAGCAGCACGAATCCGCCGGCATCTGCCTCTACAACTGGAAGGGAGACGGCATGGTCATGGACGCCACCGTCCATGTGGCCCGGGTTGCCGAGGATGCCGCGGCCGCGGCGCAGCACTTCGCCAACGTCACCCGCGGAATGAGCGGCGACGAACTCGGCAAGGCGATGGACGGCATCAGCGAGCAGGCGCGTGCAAGCGCGGGGCCGGACAGCGCGGCGGCCGGCGCGCTGCTGGCAGGAGCCGCGGACGCCACGCGCAGTGCTTCGCGCGGAATCGAGTTCAGCGACGTCGACGGCGTTGGCGACCAGGCCCGCATGCTGGTGGGACGCGGTGACCTGAGGGTGCTGGTCGACAACCTGCATTTCAGCGTCACCGCCCATCACGGCGAGCGGATGGCGGCGCCTCCCGACCTCACTAAGCTGGTGGCGGCGAGCCGGGCCTGGCACCAGACGACCCTGGCCGAGCGTGAAGAACAGACGATCGCGCTCGCGCGGGCCGCAGTCGCGGCGCTTTAGGCGCTGGCGAGGGGGCTTCGGCTCCCGCTCTTGCCTGTGGTTTGACCTGGATCATCGCCGCCGCGCCGCAGGCGTCGCAGCATGGGGCCATCGGCGCCGTTGGCGCCTCAGCAGGAGACGACGATGGAGTTCCATGTCCGTGCGTCGCGGCCGCTGCCGCCGCTGGCGGTGATCGAGGATGCTCTGCTGGCCTTTGATCCGGCCGCGGTGGTCGACATCGATCCGGCGCAGGGCCTGCGCGTGAACGCCGCGATCGACGCTGCGCAGCTGGTGGGCCTGATCAACGAGGTCGGCGGCGATGTGCAGCCGGCCGACGTCGAGCAGCAGCCCTCGGTGTGCTGCGGCGGCTGCAGCGGCTGACGCCCGCACCGATCCGCCCCACGCCCGTAGGAGCAGCTGCAGCTGCGACCCACGCAACGCCCCACAGACCTGTAGGAGCAGCTACAGCTGCGACCCGCGCAACGCCCCACAGACCTGTAGGAGCAGCTATAGCTGCGACCCGCTGCATGCGGTCGCAGCTGTAGCTGCTCCTACAACAGCGGCCCTGCGGCCCTGCGGCTTGGGGCTTCGTGGCGTCAGGCCGCCTGCACGATGCGCAGCGGATTGGCCCACTCGCGCAGCAGGTCGGCTTCGCGCGCCTTCGCTTTCTCCAGGTGCGCATGCTTGACGTGGCCATAGCCGCGGATGTGCTCGGGAATCGAGGCGATCTCCGCTGCCAGCGCCACGTTGCCGGAGTCCAGCGCGTCGAGCAGGCCGCCCACGGTGAGCTCGTAGCCGTCGATCAATGCGCGCTCGGTGCGCCGTTCCGCGGTGTAGCCGAACACGTCCAGCGGCGTGCCGCGCAGGCCCTTGAGCTTCGCCAGCAGCTTGAACGCGCTGAACACCCAGGGACCGAAGGCCTTCTTCTGCAGCCGGCCCTCGGCGTCGCGCCTGGCCAGCAGCGGCGGGGCGAGGTGGAACTCGAGCCGGTAGTCGCCCTCGAACTGCTGTTCCAGCTGGCGCTTGAACTCGCCGCTGGTATACAGGCGCGCCACTTCGTACTCGTCCTTGTAGGCCATGAGCTTGAAGAAGTAGCGGGCCACGGCCTCGCTGAGATCGGTGGCTCCGGGCGCGCGGGTTTCTTCGGCTGAGCGCACGCGGGCGACGAGGTCGGAATAGCGACGCGCGTACTTCGCGTCCTGGTAGTCGGTGAGGAAGGCGACGCGGCGGGCGACCAGTTCATCAAGGCTTCGCGACAGGCGGGCATCGTCCAGCGGCAGGAATGCGATGGTGTCCGCCCCTGCAGGCAGGTGGCGAAGGTCGTCTTCGGTGCGCTGCGGCTTGGGCGCGCTGGTGGCGCCCCATTCGTTGCCTTCCCAGTCACCCGGCGGCAGCGCGTCAAGCAGCGTCGGCGTGGCTTCGGCGGCGGTCCGCGGGTTGCGCACGATGCCGGCGGCCTCGTACACCGCTTCGATGTCGACCGCGCCCAGGCGGCCCCAGGCAAACGCCGTCTTGTTCATCTCGATCGCGGCGCCGTTGAGCTCCACCGCGCGCATCAGCGCGTCCAGCGACAGCGGCACCAGGCCGCGCTGCCAGGCGTAGCCGAGCATGAACAGGTTGGCCGCGATGGCGTTGCCCAGCAGCGCCGTGGCGAGCTGGGTGGCGTCGACGATGCGCAACGCATCGGAATCGCCCGCCGCCGCGGCGACGGGGCCGCGACCGGTACCGGGACCGTCACCCGCGCCCGCGCTTGCGGCAGGGATACCGGCATCGTCCATGCCCAGCGCGGTACGCACCGCGCTGATGATGTCGGTCGCCGGGAACTGCATGTCGGGCCGCGTGGTGAACGTGCCCGGCATCGCTTCGTAGCTGTTGACCACCACCTGCGAACGGCCGGCGCGGAGCTTTGACAGCGTCCAGTAGTCGTTGACCACCACCATGTCGCAGCCCAGCACCAGGTCGGCCTCGCCGGCGGCGATGCGCACCGCGTGGATATCCGACGGTGCGCCGGCAATGCGGATGTGGGTGGTGACCGCGCCGCCCTTCTGCGCCAGGCCGGTCTGGTCGAGGACGCTGGCGCCGCGGCCTTCCAGATGCCCGGCCATGCCGAGCAGGGCGCCGATGGTGACCACGCCGGTGCCGCCGACGCCGGTGACCAGGATGTTCCAGGGCCGCGCCCCGTCGCTGGCGCACACCGGATCGGGCAGGTTGGCCAGGCGCGACAGGCCGGTCGCGGCCTTGCCCTTGCGCGGGGTGCCGCCGTGCACGGTGACAAAGCTCGGGCAGAAGCCTTCGACGCAGCTGAAGTCCTTGTTGCAGGCCGACTGGTCGATCTCGCGCTTGCGCCCGAACTCGGTTTCCTTCGGCAGCACCGAGACGCAGAACGACTTCACGCCGCAGTCGCCGCAGCCTTCGCAGACCAGCGAGTTGATGGCCACGCGCTTGGCGGGGTCGGCGATCTTTCCGCGCTTGCGGCGGCGGCGCTTCTCGGTGGCACAGGTCTGGTCGTAGATGAGGATGCTGACGCCCTTCACTTCGCGCAGGCGCTTCTGCACGGCGTCAAGCTCGCGGCGGTCGTGGAACTCGACGCCGGCGGGGAAGATCGAACGGTCGGACCACTTCTCGATTTCATCGCTCACCACGACGATCGCCTGCACGCCCTCGCTGCGCACCTGGTGCGCGATCTGCGGCACCGACAGCGTTCCGTCCACCGGCTGGCCGCCGGTCATCGCCACCGCGTCGTTGTAGAGGATCTTGTAGGTGATGTTGACGCCGGTCGCGACCGACTGGCGAATCGCCAGCGTGCCGGAGTGGAAGTAGGTGCCGTCGCCGAGGTTCTGGAACACGTGCCGCGTTTCGGTGAACGGTGCCTGCCCCGACCAGGTCACGCCTTCGCCGCCCATGTGGGTGAAGGTCTCGGTGCTGCGGTCCATCCACGTGACCATGTAGTGGCAGCCGATGCCGGCCATCGCGCGCGAGCCTTCGGGCACCCGGGTCGAGGTGTTGTGCGGACAGCCGGCGCAGTAGTGCGGCACGCGCGGGAACTGCGCGCGCGGCAGCGCCAGCGCACCTTCCTTCTCTTCCATCCAGCGCAGCACGTCGGTGATGTGCGCGGAGTCGCGCGCGTCCATCGGAATGCCGCGCTGGTGAATGCCGCCGTGGAGCCGACGCGCGATCACGCCGGCGATGGTGGCAGGCGTCAGCTCGCCGGTGGACGGCAGGATCCACTCGCCGGCCTCGTCGTACTTGCCGACGATGCTCGGCCGGCGGCCGCCGTCGAGGCCGAAGTCGAAGTTGTAGAACAGCTCCTTCATCTGGCTCTCGATGAAGGCGTGCTTCTCCTCCACCACCAGGATGTCCTCGAGCCCGTGCGCGAACGCGCGGATGCCCACGGGCTCCAGCGGCCAGGTCATGCCGACCTTGTAGACGCGGATCCCGAGTTCGGCGCAGGCCTGCGCGTCCAGGCCCAGGTACTCCAGCGCCTGCAGCACGTCGAGGTAGCTCTTGCCGGTGGTCACGATGCCGAGCCGCGCGGCCGGCGAATCGATCACCACGCGGTCGATACGGTTGGCGCGCGCGAAGGCCTGCGCGGCCTTGACCGCATAGCGGTGCAGGCGCATCTCCTGGTCCATCGGCGGGTCGGGCCAGCGGATGCCGAGGCCACCGGGCGGCATGTCGAAATCGTCCGGGGTCACGATCTCGAGCGCGAACGGATCGACGTCCACCGACGCCGACGACTCGACCGTTTCGGCGATGGTCTTGAAGCCGATCCAGCGCCCGGTGTAGCGGCTCATCGCCCAGCCCAGCAGGCCCATGTCGAGGATGTCCTGGACGCCGGCCGGGTTGAGGATCGGCATCAGCGCGCTGGTGAACTCGCCTTCCGAGCCGTGCGGCAGGGTCGACGAGCGGCAGGCGTGGTCGTCGGCGGCCAGTGCCAGCACGCCGCCATGCTGCGAGGTGCCGGCGGCATTGGCGTGCTTGAACACGTCGCCGGAGCGGTCCAGGCCCGGGCCCTTGCCGTACCACATGCCGAACACGCCATCGACGGTCGCGCCCGGGAACAGATTGGTCTGCTGCGTGCCCCAGACCATGGTCGCGCCGAGGTCCTCGTTGAGGCCGGGCTTGAAGTGCACGTTCGCGCCTTCCAGATGCCTCCGCGCGCGCCACAGCTCCAGGTCGAAGCCGCCCAGCGGCGAGCCGCGGTAGCCGGACACGAAGCCGCCGGTATTCAGCCCCGCGGCCTGGTCGCGCAGGCGCTGCATCATCGGCAGCCGCACCAGCGCCTGCACGCCGGACAGGTAGATGCGGCCCTGCGTGCGCGTGTACTTGTCCTCCAGCGTGTAGTCGTGGTCGGTCACGCCACGGGTCAGGCCGGTGCTGGCGGAAGCGGGCGAGGAGAGTTCGGCGGTGCTGGTCATGGCAGGGCCCTGTGGCGTGCGTGGACGCTGGCGGAGGCGCGCGCCGGCCGTCGCACGGCTGCGCGAGAGCGCGGAAGCGCGGAGGCGGCGCGGATTCTAGCAGCGGGCGGGGTCCGCGATCTGTCGCGGGCACCGGTGCGACGGCGGAGGCTGAATCCACGCGGTGCACCCGGTACCATGCGCCCCGGAGTGCAGGGGCTCCGCCAACCCAAGTGACGCCATGAACCGTTTTGCCACGCGCCTGATCGGCGCCCTCGTGCTAGTCGTCCTGCCGCTCGGCCTTTTTGCCCAGGACATTCCCAGGCCAAAGGAATTCTATTTCGAGGCCGACACCGACGTGACCCGGCCGCTTGAGCTGTATCCGGCGGCGGACGGCGACGACGTCGTGGCGCGCCTGCTTCAGGTACGCGACCGCGGTCGCCGCGATGCGGCCCTGGCCGGCGCGCAGTTGGCGCACATCTCCTATGCCAGCGGTCGCGCCGACACCGGCGCGGCGCTCTACGCCGAGGCCTTGCAGCGCGCCGAGGGCGCACGCCAGCGCGACGCGATGCACTGGAACCACGGCTGGGACCTGTACCGCGACGGCAATTTCGCCGGTGCCCTCGAACAGTGGCGCATTGCCGGCGCCGAGCGGCTCAAGGGACCGTCCTGGCTGCCGCCGACCCTGGCCCTGGGACTGTGGCGGCTGGACCGCCGCGACGAGGCCGTGCGCTGGTATGCCGCCGCCGTCCGCACCGAACCGCGGCTGTGGCAGTCGCCGGACCTGGCGCGGCTGCTGCCGGACTGGACCGAGGCCGATCGCGCGCTGCTGGCCGAGGTGGCCGCGGCCTGGCGCGTGGCGCCGCCCGCCTGGCCCTGATCGCGGCGAGCCGGCGCCGCTATTCGCCGACGCCGGCCTCGAGCGGCACGTCGTGCGCCCGCAGCCAGTCGATGACCGCCCGGCGCTCGCCGCGCGCGCGCTCGTTGAGCAGTGAGTCGCCGAGCTGGAAGTAATACGGCTGGAAGGTTTCGCCGGCGCCGTTGGTGGCGTGCGCAGGCGCGCCGGACTCCAGCAGCAGCAGCACCATCGCGCCGGCGTTGATCGAGCCGGCCGCGTGCAGCGGCGTGGCGCCGTTGTCGTCGGCGGCGCCGGGGTCGGCACCGGCGTCGAGCAGCATCTGCACCTGGGCGTCACCGCGGCCGAGGATGGCGCGCACCAGCGGGGTTTCACCGGTCGCGCTGTTGCGCAGGTCGGGATCGCCGCCGTGGTCGAGCAGGGCGCGCAGCAGGGCGGGATCGTCGCCGAATGCGGCCGCGTGCATCGGGCTGCCGCCGCCGGGCGACGGGCGGTTGGGATCGGCACCCGCGTCCAGCAGCGCGGCGACGGTGGCAGGTTGCCCGGCGGCCACGGCCAGCTGCAGCAGGCTGGTGCCATCCTTGCCCGGCGTGTCCGGGTTCACTCCGGCCAGGCCGGCGCGCAGCGTATCGGCGTCGCCGCGCAGCGCCGCGTCGGCGAGCGGGGAGAGCTGCGGGTCGGTGAAAGGATGGTCCATGGTCGGCGGTCCACTGCATGCGGCCGCGCTTGCCGCCAGGAGAAGGATCAGGGCACTGGTGCGCATCACCGGGGATGGTGCCATAGCGACGCGCGGTCAGCGGAACCAGTTGCGCACGGTCTGTGCGGCACCGCCGAGCAGGTCCGCGGCCTTCTCGACCACGTTGCCGCTGAAGTCGGCCACGGCTTCGACCGCGCGGCCACCGGTGGCGACCACGTCCGCGGCGGCGTCGCTGAGCGGGCCGTCGAAGCGGTCGTCGATGCGCCGGGCCAGCGATTCGGCGCCGTGGCGCAGGGTGTCGCCGCTTGAGTTGAAGACGCCCTCGGCGACGTCGCCGGCGATGCGGAAGCCGCCCTGCACGCCGTTGCCGCTGGCGAAGTCGGTATCCACCACGTCGATGATGTCGCCGGCGAGGTCGTGGGTGTTGCGCGCGAAGTCGTCCTGCAGCTCATCGGGGACCATGTCGACCAGGGTTGCGCCGGCTCCCTGCGGCGGGTTCCGGTAGCCGGGCTCCCAGGGCTGCTGCTGGATCATGGCTTCAGTGAGCAGTTCCGGGCTGTGGCTGACCGCGCCGCGCACCAGGCCGGCGACATCGCCCAGCACCGGGACGTTCAGGCGGTCCAGCGCTTCCAGGCCGGCGCCGAGGCCGATGGCGACCGGGGTCGGCAGGCCGGTCTCGAGGGCCAGGCCGCGCGGTACCAGGGTCAGGTCCTGCACGCCTTCGGCCTTGACCACGATCTGCGTGCCCAGCGCATCGGGGGCGGCGAGCGCGATCGGGCTGCCCTCCTGGACGTTGGTCAGGAGGTCGTCACCCAGCGAATAGCGGCGGATCATGCCGCCCTCGGCGATGTCACGCGCGGCCTGCGGGTCGATGCCCATGCGGTCCAGAGTGTTGGGATGGATGCCCGAGGCGTCGAAGGTGACCGCCGGCACGCCGGAGGCCAGCGCGGCCACCGAAGCCAGGCCGCCGCCCTGGGAGTGCCCGGTGATGGCGAGGTTGGTGGCGTTGCCGTCCGCGTCCATGGTGCCGAAGCGGCGCTCGAACTCGACCGCGGTGCGGGTGGCCAGGCCGCTGAACTTGTCGATCTGGTCGCTGGTGGTGAAGCCGGCGCCCTGGCGGAAGTTGTTCATCCAGTCGGCGCCGCTGCCGTCGGTGCCGCGGTAGGCGAGCACGAAGTTGCCGTTGCAGTCCCGGTAGACCTCGGCCTTGAAGTGCTGCGCGACCAGCTGGTCGCCGCCGTCGAGGTACTGCGCGCGCCACGCGGCGGGGTCGTCGATGCCGGCGGCGGCGAGATCGGCGTCGGTGACCGCGCTCCAGCCGGCCGGGGGCGCCGGGCGGGCCTCGTAGACCGCGGTGGCCAACTGCGACAGCACCACGTCGAATTCCTGCGCCTGCTGCCCGCCGGCCACCGCGGACAGCTCGCCGGGACCGACGCCACCGGGTGCGCATTGCGGCGCCGCGGTGGGCGACAGCGCGGACAGCTGCGGGTGGTATGCGGGTTCGTGGCGGCCCTGCAGCGGCTGCGCCGCGGGCGCGTTCGCCGCGTCGGTCGCGGGCGGCGGCGCCTGCCGGAGCCTGTGCAGGTGGACCGCGGAGGCGGAATCGGTGTCCAGGCGCATCGGCTGCATGACGGCGGTCCAGCGAGGGTCTGCAGCCAGTGGACCGCCGGTCGCGGCCGCGTTCAATCGGGGGCACACCCTAGGTCGGATTCGCCGTGTCTGGCGCGCGTGGCACCGGGATCGCATTCACCGGCGCGCGGATATGCTGCGGTGATCGACCACGCCGATGGAGTCGCCCATGCGCATCCGCTTCCTGTTGCCCCTCCTGCTGCTGTCGGCGCTGGCCGCGCCCGCCCTTGCGCAGACGCCGTCGGAGTCCGCGCCCACGGAAGCGGAGCTGCAGCGTGCGCAGCAGCGCGCCGAAGCCTGGCAGGCTTATGGCCTGCGCGTGGCGTCGGTGCTGGGGCGCTCGGACGGCGCCCGCGACCTGGCGCTGGCCGCCCTGCTGGAAGCGATGGCGCAGCCGTATGACCCGGGCCGGCGCGTCGCCGACGGCGTGGACGCGGACCGCTGGCGTTCGGACGCCGGGGCCAGGGGCGCCGGCGACACCATCAGCCAGCAGCTGCTGCTGGCCGCAGGCACGGTGGCCGGTGAGCAGGCCGCCGCCAGCGCCGCCGCGCGCCGCTGGCAGGCCCTCTCGCCCGGCAACCTGGCGCCGCTGCTGCACCAGGGGCTTGGGCCGGAAGCGGTGCTGTCGGCGGCCGCGCAGTCCACGCGCAATGCGCCCGAGCCCTATCCGATGCTGCGCTGGGTTGCCGACACGCTGGCCAGGCATCCGCCCACGCGGGCGGAATGGGCGGCGTTCGGCGAGGGCGCGCAGCCGTCGCCGGCGGCGCATGCCGCGGTGTGGGCCTCGTCGCTCCACGGGGTGCTGCTGCCGGATTACCGCGAGGTGCTGGCTGCCTGCACCGGGCGCCAGCTGCGCGCGACGGGCCGCGCGGACGCGTGCCGCCACATGGCCGACCTGCTGCTGGCGCGGCCGCAGACCGTGCTCGATGAACGCATCGGCCTGTCGATGGCGCGCGCGCTGACCCGCAGCGCCGCCGAGCGCGCACCGCTGGATGCGCGCCGCCGCGGCGTCGACTGGCGACAGGAGCAGCTGGCGGAGCTCGCAGGGCGGGACGAGGCCGGTAGCGGCGACGCGGAGCTGCTCGTCCGCCTGCTCGCCGATCCCGCGATCGATACCGAAGACGCGCTGGTCAGGCGCACCTTGGCCGAGGCCCGTCTTGCGCAGGAGCCGCCGGCAGGCTGGCGTGCGCCATGGCAGCAGCCGCGACGCTGACCGCGCTCGCCCGGCCCGTGGCCGTAACCGCGCACCTGTGGGAGCGGCTATAGCCGCGAAGCTTTTCTATCCGGGATCCCGGAGATTACGTTTCCTGTGGGGGCTCCGTATCGCGGCTATAGCCGCTCCCACAGGCGTCGGTGCGGGGCCAGCAGGCGCCGGTGGAGGGCGGCAGGTTGGGGCAAGGCCCAGGCAGCTGCCCAGGCAGCTCCCTGGTCGTGGCTTCAGCCGCGCGGCGTGACCGCGACGCCGTTGGCCTCAAGCCAGGCGTCGATTTTTTCGAGGTCGCGGCGGGTGGCGACGTTGAGCAGCTTGGGGTCGCCGCGGAACAGGTAGTCCTGGAACGTGGCGCCGGTGCGATCGGCGGCGCGCGGGTCGGCGCCGCCCTCGAGGAAACGCAGCACCGCGCCCGAGTCCTTGACCAGGGCCGCCTGGTGCAGCGGCGTGGTGCCGTTGCGGTCGGCCACGTCCAGGCGGGCGCCGGCGCGCAGCAGCAGCGCGATATTGTCCTCGCTGCCGGCGCGGAGCGCGTCGAACAGCGGCGTGGCGCCGGTGGTGGTGTTGGGCGTGTCGGGCGACATGCCGTGTTCGAGCAGCACCTCCAGCCAGCCCTGGGTCTTGCCCATCGCCGCCAGATGCAGCGCGGTGCGGCCGTCGGCGTTGCCGAGCGCCGGGTCCGCGCCGAGCGCAAGCAGCAGGCGGAACGCGCCGCGGTCGCCCTGCTTCATCACCCACTGCAGCAGCGGCTGGCCCTGGTCGTCGACGCTGTTGGGATTGGCGCCTGCGGCGAGCAGTTCGCGCGCAAGCGCTTCGTCGCCGCCGGTCACGGCGTCGGCAAGCTGGGCGTTGCCGGGATTGTCGAAGGCCTTGCCTGGAGTCACGTCGGTCCCTTGCCGGGCGCAGCCGGCGGTGGAGGCGAGCATCAGCGACGCAGCCAGCAGCGCGCGAACGCAGCGCGGCACCATCCTGGTGGAGGGCGCCGCGTGTGCTTGCGTGTGGCCTGCGTCGGTCATGTCGGGCACGTTACTACGTCACAGCTGCAGCGTGCGTGGCGCCGGTCCGATGGCTCAGAACCAGTTGGTCGGGTTGAGCTTCTCGCCCAGCCATTCGACGCCATCGGAGGTCGCCTGGCCGACGTCGCCAACGAAGTCCGACACCGCCTCTACGCCGTCGCCGATCACGTCGGTGACGGTGTCGATGACCTCACCGGCGCCGTCGGCGACATCGCTGACGACCTTGCCGGTGTCTTCAACGAATCCGGCCACGGCATCGAGCGGGGCATCGAGCCCGGTGGCGTCGCCGATGTCACGCAGCAGCCCGCCGCCGGCATTGGCGAGGTTCTGGGTGGTGTCGCCGACCAGACCCAAGGCGCCGTCGGCGATGTCGCCGACGCTGTCGATGGCGAAGTCGAGCACGTCGCCGACCACCTGCGCGGTGCCGTCGACGTTGTCGCCGTTGGCGAAGGCCTCGCGCCCGGCGTCGCCGATGCCGTCGATCATCTCGGCACCGTTGTCCCAAAGGTCACCGACCACGTCCTGGCCCTGGCGGATCACGCTGCCAAGCTGGTTGAGGTTGTACTCGCCCACGCGCTCAAGGCCGTCGCGGCCGATGTTGCCGACCACGCCGATGGTGCCGCCGGCGATGTCACCACCAACGTCAAGCGCCTGGTCCACGGCCCAGCCGAGGGCGGGACGGCCACCTGCGGACAGCGCGTCGTTGGCGAAGTCGCCGAGCCGGTCGAGGCCGCCGTCGACGGCGCTGCCGGCGCGCTCGGGCAGGGTGGGCCGGGTGGACGGATCGTAGGCGGTGTTCTGCTGCAGGGCGTCGACGTAGGAGGCGTTGTCGCCACCGCCGCCGTGCAGGGCGGCCAGGTCGCCGATCCCGCCCATGCCGGCGGGCGGATCGATGCGCAGCTCATGCCCGACCGCGTTGGGCGGCGACATGCCCAGGATCGGGATGATCGGCAGGTCCTGCTGCGCGCCGTTCAGCGGATCGCCGTTGACGATGTAGCGGCGCAGCTGGCCGCTGTCGGCGGCGTCCTCGCGCACGGCGTTGGGATTGAAGCCGAGTGATTCGAGGGTCTGGTCGCTGAGTCCCGACGCGTTGAAGGTCACGCCCGGCACGCCGGTGGCCAGCGACGCGGCGGAGGCGAGGCCGCCACCCAGCGAGTGCCCGGTGAAGGCCACGTTGCCGTCGCCGAAGACGCGGTTGGCGGCCTCGGCCAGGGCCACGGCGTCCTTGTACTGGCCGCTCTCGAAGCCCAGGCCCTGCTGCGCGTTGTCGTCGGCATCGCCGGACGGCGCCAGGCCCCAGTCGTCGGTGCCGCGATAGGCGACGACGTACTGGCCCTGGTCGTTCTGGTAGATCGAGGCGTCGAAGCCTTCGGAGGTGCTGAGCAGGGCGGGATCGATCGGGATCTCGTTGCCCTGGGCATCGACCAGCGAATTGCCGTCGGCGCTGGGCTCGAGCGCGGTCCAGCCGGCTTCGGCCAGGGCCTGCTCGGTCTGCGGGTTGTCGGCCGCGTAGACGTCGTTGGCCATCATCGCCATCTGCAGGTCCAGGTCCGGCTGCGGCTGGGTGCCCGCGACCTGGCCGGCGAAGCTGCCGTCGCCCTGGGGATACTGGTTCGCGACCTGCTTCAGCTGCGGCGGCGGCAGCAGCCCCGTTGCGAAGTGGTTGTCCAGGCGCATCTGCTGCGCGATGGACATCTGGCTGGACACCTGGAAGCTCATGGCCGACTCCACGGATCGATGCCATGAAGCCTAGCCAGCGCGGCCGCTGGCGCCAGCTGGGAGTGACCCTAGTGAATGCGGCTGCGCGCTCAGTCCGCCGGCACCGTCCGCCCCAGCGCCCAGCCGCGCAGCGCATCCACCTGCTCGGCCATCACCACCGACAGCGGCCGCGTGCGCTTGAGCTCGGCGCGCAGCAGGAAGTCATTGAGCGGGGTGCCGGCTGCGTGCGCGGCATACAGGCCGGAGACGATGGCCTGTTCGATCTCGGCGCCCGAGAACCCTTCGGCCGCCGTGGCCAGGCCATCCAGGTCGAAGCCCGCCGGTTCCAGCCCGCGCTTGCCGAGGTGCAGCGCGAACAGCTCGCGCCGCGTCTCCACGCCCGGCAGGTCGACGAAGAAGATCTCGTCGAAGCGGCCCTTGCGCAACAGCTCCGCCGGCAGCTCGTGGACCTGGTTGGCGGTGGCGACCAGGAACACGTGCGACTTGCGCTCCGCCATCCAGGTCAGCAGGTAGCCCAGCACGCGCCGTGAAACCCCGCCGTCGCCGTCGCCGGTGGACGAGGCCAGGCCTTTCTCGATCTCGTCGATCCACAGCACGCAGGGCGCGAGCAGCTCGGTCGACTCCAGCGCCGCGCGCAGGTTCTTCTCGGTCTCGCCGTGGAACTTGTCGTACAGCGTGCCGAAGTCCAGCCGCACCAGCGGCACGCCCAGGCCGCCGGCGATCGACTTCGCCAGCAGCGACTTGCCGCAGCCCTGCACGCCCAGCAGCAGCACGCCCTTGGGCGGATCCAGCCCCGGCGGCGCGCTGCCGGAGGTGAACACCGAGCGCCGCAGGTCGATCCAGCGCTTCAGCGCGCGCGCGCCGGCGACGTCGGCGAATCCCGCGGTGTCGTATTCGTAATGCAGGTGCCCGCTGCGGTTGAGCAGCTCGAACTTGAGCTTCGCCAGCTGCGGCAGGTCGTCGCGGCCGAGCGCGCCGTCGTTGAAGATCAGCTGGCGGGCGATCCGGCGGGCGTCGCCCAGCGAAAGGCCCTGCAGGTTGCGCACGATCAGCTTCACCGCGTCGGCGTCGGCCTCCACGCGGCGGCCGCCGTGTTCCGCCTGGTAGCGCACGGCCTCTTCGCGGACCAGCTTGAGCAGGGCGTTGGCGTCGGGCAGGCGGATGCCGAAGCGCACCGCCCGGGCTTCGAGCTCGGCGGGCAGCTCCACCTTGTGCCCCACCAGCACCAGCACGTGCGGCTGGCAGCCGCGGCGCTGGACCAGGTCGCGGAGCATGCGCTGGGTGCCGGCGTAGCCCAGGTAGGGATGGAAATCGAGCAGCAGGTAGACGCCGCGCTGCTCCGCGCCATGGATCGCGCGCAGGGTGCTGGTGGCGTCGGGTGCGTCGTCGGTCGGGTCCTCGCCGTCGAGGTCCAGGCGGCGCAGGCCTTCGGTGATGGTCCAGCGGTACAGCGCGCGCCAGACGTGCAGCAGCGACTGCCGGAACAGCTCGACCACCCTGGGCTCGTCCGGGGTTTCGACGATGATCAACGGGGTATCGGCGCGGATCAGGGCCGCCAGGTCCTGCAGGTCGCTCATCGGGTACGTGCTGCCAGTGCTCGGGAGTCGGTGCATTCTAGGTGCGCGATGTCGTGTCGGGCGGTGTACCCTCGACTGCC
Source organism: Luteimonas changyuni (assembly GCF_039548395.1). Taxonomy (NCBI): domain Bacteria; kingdom Pseudomonadati; phylum Pseudomonadota; class Gammaproteobacteria; order Lysobacterales; family Lysobacteraceae; genus Luteimonas; species Luteimonas changyuni. The sequence goes on along the minus strand of NZ_JBCLUZ010000035.1, from coordinate 9,353 downwards.
GTACGTTGGCGGACGTGACCGGAGAGCGCATGAAGACGGTGCTGGTGGCCAGTTCCAAGGGCGGTGCAGGCAAGACCACGATCGCAACCCACCTCGCCGCGCACGCGGCCGTCGACGGCCTGCGGACAGCAATCATCGACGCCGATCCACAGCAGTCGTCCACCCGCTGGGCCGAGCGCCGCGCGGGGCTTGAAAGCGCGGTCCTGCCGATCGCCGGCGCCAGGCGCGCCGCGACGGCCTGGAAGTCGCTGCCGGAAGACACCCAGCGGGTGGTGGTGGACGCACCGGCCGGCGCCATGGCCGACGATCTCGCGATCTGGCTGGAACATGCCGACGCCGTGGTGGTGCCGGTGCTGCCGTCCGCGCTCGACCTCGACGCCACCGTGCACTTCCTCGACTCGCTGGCCCGGCACGCGAGGGTCCGCCGCGGCGACCTGCGCGTGGGCCTGGTCGCCAACCGCATGAAACCGTGGACCAACGCCTCGCAGGCCACGCTCGACCTGCTGGGGCAGTGGCCCTATCCGGTGGTGGCTTCGCTGCGCGACAGCCAGGCCTATGTGCTGCTGGTGGGCCTGGGGCGCAGCCTGTTCGACTACCGTTCCGCCCAGGTACGCAACCACCAGGCGGACTGGGCACCGTTGCTGAAGTGGCTGCGCAAGGCCTGAGCCGTTCGCGGCGGACAAAGGAGAATCGACCGATGGCAACCGACGTGAGGGACATCCTGCTGCTGCGCCACGCCCATGCCGAGGCGGCGGGGCCGGGGCAGGCCGACCTCGATCGCCCGCTTTCGCCGGAAGGCCAGGCCGAGGCCGAGGCCGCCGGGCGCTGGCTGCTTGAGCACAGGCTGCTGCCCGACCAGGTGCTGTGTTCGCCGGCGCGGCGCACGCGCGAGACGCTTGAAGCGGTATTCGGCGTGGTCGGCTACGTGGAACAGCGCCTGGAACCTTCCATCTATGACGCCACCCCCGGCACGCTGGCGGCGCTGGCCGACCAGCATCGCGATGTCGGCCGGCTGATGCTGGTCGGCCACAATCCCGGGCTGGAGCGCCTGGTGGCGCTGCTGCACAGCGGCCAGTCCGGGGAGTACCGCGGCATGCCGCCGGGCTCGATCGCGATGCTGCAGCTGCCGGTGGGCGCCGAGGTCGAACCCGGCGCGGCGCGGCTCATCGACTTCTGGTGGCCGTGAGGCGTGTCCCGGTCGCCGCCTGCGCGCTGCTGGTCGCACTTCTCGCCGCCGCCCTGCCGGCAGCTGCTCCGCTCCGCGCCGCGGACATCGACACCGCGAGCTCGGAAGTCGGCTTCAACCTTGTCACCCGCTGGGGCGAAGTGGTCGAGGGCCGCTTCCCGGTCTTCGAAGGCCGCCTGACGCGCCTGGCCGATGGTCGCCAGCAGGTGCGGCTGTCGCTGTCGACGACCGACGTGGAGATCCTCGGCAGCCGGCGCAATACCCAGCTCACCCGCGGCAGGGGCTTCTTCGACGCCGAACGCCATCCCTGGCTCAGCTTCGTGTCCGACCCCTTCGATCCGCGGCTGCTGGTGGACGGCGGCGCGCTGCCGGGCGTGCTCAACATCCGTGACGTGCAGCAGCGTGAGGCATTCACGGTGTTGCCCTCGACGTGTGCGCGCCCGGCGCTGGACTGCCCGGTGCTGGCGGCGGGCCTGATCGATCGCAGCCACTACGGAATGAACCGCTGGAGCGTTGCGATCGGGCGCAAGGTCCGCTTCCAGCTGCGCATCCGGGCGACGGAGGGTGGCGGCGGGAACGCGGACGCGCCCGGGGCGGGGGGCGTGGGATGAAGGCCGTGCTGCGCCTCTTGCTGCTGGCCGCCGCGCTGGCAGCCGGCGGCTGCGCCACGCTGTCTCCGGAACAGGCCGAGGCCGCGGCGCGCGTGGCCGGGCAGGCGCGCCCGGTGCTGGTCGACTGCCTGCGCGACGATGCCTGCGCCACGCCTTCGGCACTGCGCAGGCTGGGGCTCGACGCGATGGCGGACAGCGCCCCCGGCGCGCCGCGCCACCACGCGCTGATCCTCGACTACGGGCAGGATGCGCTGCTCGCGCGCCTGAGCATGGTGCGCTCGGCGCAGCGCACCATCGACGTGCAGACCTACATCTTCGACGAGGACGACGCCGGGCATCTGTTCCTCGACGAACTGCTGGCCGCAGCGCGGCGCGGGGTGCGGGTGCGGGTGCTGGTGGACCAGCTGTCGGCGCTGCGCGAGGTCGAGACCCTGGCCGCGCTGGCCGGTGCCCATGCCAACTTCGAGATGCGCATCTACAACCCGGTGCTTGGACGCGCGCGCATCAGCTATCCGCAGTACGTGCTTGCCGCGGCCTGCTGCTGGCGGCGGCTCAACCAGCGCATGCACAACAAGCTGCTGCTGGTCGACGACCTGGCCGGGATCACCGGCGGGCGAAACTACCAGAACAGCTATTACGACTGGGACCCGGAGTACAACTTCCGCGATCGCGACCTGTTCGTCGCCGGGCCGGTGGTGGCGGACATGGCCGCCAGCTTCGAGCAGTACTGGGGCGCGCGGCTCACGCGCACGCTTGCCGGGCTCGGCGACGTCGGCCAGCTGCTGCTGCGTGAAGGCGTGCCGCGGCTGCCGCATGCGCCGTTCGAGCTGCCGGCGCGCGTGGAACAGATCTCGCGCGATGCCGACGACGCCGGCCTGGTGGATGCGCTGGCGGCGCAGGCGCTGCCGGTCGCGGCGGTGGAGTTCATTTCCGACCCGCCGCAGAAGCATCGCCGCGACTATGAAGGCGTGGCGCCTTCCACCCGCGGCCTGCGCGAGCTGATCGAGGGCGCGCGCGAGGAGGTGCTGCTGCAGACGCCCTACCTGGTGCTGTCGCCGGTGGCGCAGGACCTGTTCCGCGAACTGCACGGGCGCGAGGATCCGCCGCGGGTGCTGGTGTCGACCAACAGCCTGGCCGCGACCGATGCCTTCATCACCTATGCGCTGTCGTACAAGTACAAGCGCCGGCACCTGCGTGAATTCGGCTTCCAGATCCACGAATTCAAGCCCTTCCCGCAGGATGCGCCGATCGACGTCGAGGCCACCGGCACGGTGGTTCTCGACGGCGGCGACGGTGAGCGTGCGCGCATCCGTCCGCTCGAGCGCGAGTACTCGGCGCTGCGCTGGTCGGGCTTCTCGGCGCACGAGCGCGTGCCCTTGCACCGCGGCGGCGTGCGCTTCGGCCTGCACGCCAAGTCGCTGGTGGTCGATGAGCGCATCGGCGTGATCGGCACCCACAACTTCGATCCGCGCGGTGACAACTACAACACCGAAAGCGCCGTGGTGATCGAAGACGCGGCATTCGCACGCGCGCTCGCCGCCAGCGTCCGTCGCGACATGGCGCCGGCCAATGCCTGGACGATCGCGCGCCGCGACCGCCCGTGGCTGCTGCCGGGCCTGGACTACTCGCTGGGCAAGGTGTCCGAATCGCTGCCGGTGTTCGACCTGTGGCCGACGCGCTACGCGACCAGCTACGAGTTCCAGCCGGGGCCGGGCTGCGTGGAGCCGCCGCCGCCGCCGGGCGATCCGCGATTCCGCGCCTGCCACGAGCCGGTGGGCGACTTCCCCGAAGTGCGGGTCGGCCTGCGCGGCCTGCTGACCCGCATCTTCACTGCGTTCGGTGCCGGACTGGCCCCGATTCTCTGAGCGTTGCCTGGACGACCGTTCGTCGGCAAGACCGCCGAAACGGGCCGCTGTGACTTTTGTCCTATTGCAGTAGGATTGTGGTGTGGTACTTTACCAGCACACCAAGTCACAACCCCCGAGGACATCGCCATGTACCGCACCGACGCCAACGTTTCCTTTGCCGCCAGCCACGCCGCCGCGAGCGTCAGCGGCTCCGCGAAGTCGGGCAGCGCCACCGGCCTGGCGCCGCGCTACCGCTCACGCGACTTCGGCACCGGCTACGGCAGCAGCAGCGGCTACGCCGCCGCCCGTCGCTACGCACCAGGCGGCCAGCCGGCCCCGCGCTTCCGCCTGATCTGATCGGATTGACCACGGGGGAGCCCGGTCCTAGGCTGGCGCGCCGCGGCGCCAGCCCGGGACCATCGGAGCCCTCCATGACCGTCCCACCGTCGATTTTCCGCCGCGGCCTCGACCTGGCTGCGCTCAATGCCCTCTCCCGGGGCACCGCGATCGAAGCCCTGGGCATCGAATTCGTCGACATCGGCGATGACCACCTGGTCGCGACCATGCCCGTGGATGCCCGCACCCGGCAGCCTTACGGCCTGCTCCACGGCGGCGCCTCGGTGCTGCTGGCCGAAACCCTGGGCAGCAGCGCCGGCAACATGTGCGTGGCCGAGGGCGAGGTCTGCGTCGGCCTCGAGATCAACGCCAACCACGTGCGCGCCGCCCGCGAGGGCGTGGTCAGGGGCACCGCGCGCGCGCTGCACATCGGACGCAGCACCCAGGTCTGGGAGATCCGGATCGAAGACGCGCGCGGCCGCCTGGCCTGCATTTCGCGCCTGACCCTTGCGGTGGTCGCCGCGGCCTGAGCGCCGCCAAGCTACCCGCGCCGGAAGCCATCCGGTATCGTTTCGCGATGCGTTCCCCCACTGCTTCCACCGCGTCCGCCGGCGCCCCGCTGGCGCGCGCGGGCCGTTATCTCCTGCGCGTACCGATGCTGCTCTGGCACGCGCTCGTGCACCTGCCACTGGTGATGATCGGCCTCGCGCTGCCGACCGACCGCATCGGGTTCGGCGGCGAAAGCCTGCGCGACCGCCTGGCCCGGGCCTGGCAGGGCGGGCTGCTGCGGGTGTTCGGCCTGCGCATGCGTCGCGTCGGCACGCCGCTGCCGGGCGGCACCCTGTTCGTGGCCAACCACGTCAGCTGGATGGACATCTCGGCGCTGCACAGCCAGCGGATGATGGGCTTCGTCGCCAAGCGCGAGATCGACGGCTGGCCGCTGGTCGGGCGCATGGCCCGTCGCGGCGGGACCATCTTCCACCAGCGTGGCAGCCAGGAATCGCTGGGCGGCGTGCTTGGGGTGATGGTCGAGCGCCTGCGCAGCGGTCGTTCGGTGGGCGTGTTCCCGGAGGGGCGCACCCGCGACGGCGTCGAGGTCGGACCCTTCCACGCCCGCATTTTCACCGCCGCGGTCGAGGCCGGGGTGCCGGTGCAGCCGGTGGCGCTGCGCTACGGCGCGCGCGCCGAGGGCCAGCGCGTGGTCGCGTTCCATCCACACGAAAATTTCCTGCAGAACTTCCTGCGCCTGCTCGGCGAGCCTGCGCGCGTGGTCGATGTGGTCTTCCTTGAGCCGGTGCTGCCGGGCCAGGCCGAGGGTCGCGCCGCGATCGCGAAGATGAGCCGCGAGCGCATCGTCGCCGCGCTGCGGGAGCCGTGAGCCCGGCCACCGCCAGCCCCTATCGGCCGCCGCGCTGGCTGCGCAACGCCCATCTTCAGTCGGTGCTTGCCGGCAGCCCCCTGCGCCGCCGCCGCGGGCTGGCCGCGCTCGCCGCCAGCGGCGCGGTGACCCGGGAGGTCGTGGTCGATGGCGGCGGGGGTGTGCGCCTGCTCGGCCTGCACACCGCGCTGCCCGGCGTCGAGCCGCGCGGCATGGCCCTGCTGCTGCACGGCTGGGAGGGCAGCGCGGAGTCGGCCTATGTCTGCCTGGCCGCGGCCGGCTTCCTGGCGCGCGGCTACGACGTGTTCCGGCTCAACTTCCGCGACCACGGCGGCAGCCACCACCTCAACCCCGACATCTTCCATTCCGCGCGCATCGACGAAGTCGTGCACGCCGCGCGGGACATCGCCGGGTGCATGCCGCGGCCGCGGCTGGTGGTCGCGGGGCATTCGCTCGGGGGCAACTTCGCGCTGCGCCTGGCGCTGCGTGCGCCCGCCGCCGGGCTGTCGCTGGACGGGGTGGCCGCGGTCTGCCCGGTGTTGGACCCGGCGCGGACCATGGAGGCGATGGAGCGGGGACTGCCCCTGTACATGCACCACTTCGAGCGCAGCTGGCGGCGCTCGCTGGTGCGCAAGCGCGAGCTGTTCCCCGATCGCGTGGGTTTCGACGACGCGGTGCTGCGCCTGCGCATGCGCGCGCTCACCGAGTGGCTGGTGCTGCGGCACACCGACTTTGGCAGCCTTGCTGCCTACTTCGACGGCTATTCGATCGCCGGCGACCGCCTGGCGGGACTCGCGGTGCCGGCTTCTATCCTGACCAGTGCCGACGATCCGGTGATCCCGGTGGATGACTTCCATCGCCTGGCCCTGCCTGCAGGGGCGCGGCTGGAAGTCGCGGCCTGGGGTGGCCATTGCGGCTTCATCGAAGGACCGCGGCTGGATGGCTACGCCGAGCGCTGGGTGGTCGAACGCCTGGCCGGCGAAGGCTGAGCGGGCCGGACGGCTACAATCGGGGTTTTCGGCGCGCCGCGCCGGCAGGACGGCCTTCCCATGCAAGAAAAGATTCTCGACGCGCTGCGCCGCGGCGACACCCGGACCGCGCTGGATGCGGCGCGCACCCATGCGGCGGACGCGCCCGGCGACGTCGACGCCCAGCGCCTGCTGGCCCTGGCGCTTCGTGCCAGCGGCGACCTCGACGGCGCGCGCGAGGTGATCCTGGCGGCGATCGCGCTGGCTCCCGATTCCGCCGAGCTGCACATGGAACACGCCACCCTGCAGCTCGGCTTGCGTGACCTCGAGGCCGCGCGACAGGCGATGGGCGCCGCGGCGGGCGCCGACCCCAACCACTTTGCCGCCTATGCCATGCGGGCGCACCTGGCGCTTGCCGCCGGCGACATCGCCGAGGCCGAGCGCCAGCTGCGCCTGGCCGGGAGGGTCGAACAGGATCATCCCGAACTGCAGGCGCTCGGCGGCATGATCGCGCTGCGCAAGGGCAACAACGGCGCCGCCATCGCGCAGCTGTCGGCCGCGCTGCAGCAGGCACCCGGCGATCCGCTCACCATGCAGGCGCTGGCGTTCGCGTATCTCAGGGAGGAGCACTTCGCCTTCGCCGAACAGGCCTTCCGCAAGCTGCTCGAGGCTCCGCCGCTGGCCAATGACGCGCGCCTCATGCTCGCGCTCACGCTGGCGCGCCAGGGCCGCCCGGTCGACGCCATCGACGAACTCGCCCCGCTGCTGGCCGACCAGGCCACGGCCACGCTGCAGGTGCGGCGTTTCGTCGGCGAGCTCGAACTGTCGGCGGGCCGGCCGGCGCGCGCGCTGCAGCACCTGCGCGAAGTGTTCGTGGTGCAGCCGGGCGAACTCCGGGCCACCACGGCGATCGCCGAGGCCTGGCGCCGGCTTGGGGCGACCGACGAAGCGCGGAACATGCTCGATGCGGCGCTGGCGACTTCGCCCGGTATCGATCTCCTGTGGTACGTGCGCCTGGTCTTCGATCCGCTGGGCGACGTTGCCGCCGGGCTGATCGAGCGCTGGCGCCAGCACAGTCCGGAATCGATCGATGCCCTGGAAGCGGAGATGAAGCTCAACGCCATCGAAAACCGGCCTGCCGGCACCGAGGCCGCGGCGCGGGCGCTGCTTGAGCTCGAGCCGGACCACTTCGACGCCGGGATGAAGCTGGTGGACGCACTGCTGGTGACCGACCCTGCCGAGGCGCTGCGGCGCATCGAGTCGCTGCTGGCGCGGGAAGACCTGCACCCGGACGCCAGGGCGACCCTGGACATGGGGCTGGGCCTGGCACGGCACCGCACGGGTGACTTCGCCGGCGCGCTGGATCACTGGAACCGGCGCATCGCGGCGGGGCCGGGCAACCGCCTGGCATTGCCCAGGGCCACCCCGGCACCGGCCGAGTGGCCCGAAGCCGCGGCACCGGTCGCCGACGCGCCTCCGGCGGTATTCCTGCTCGGCCTGCCGGGTGCGCTGGCCGAGCGCGGCGCGCGGCTGCTGAAGGTCGTGCCGGCGTTCCGCGACGACCGCGTCGGTGCCAACCCGCCGGCCGATATCTTCCAGGACATCGGGTCGTGGGCGAATGTCGCTTCGGGGGCCTTCGATGCGCCCGGCGTGATCGCCACCTGGCGCAAGGCCCTTCCCGGGCGCGGCATCCATGACGCCGTGATCGACTGGATGCCGTGGTGGGACAACAGCTACACCGCGGCCGTGCGCGCGGCGCTGCCCGAGGCGCAGCTGCTGGTCCTGCTGCGCGACCCGCGCGACATGCTGATGGACTGGATCGCATTCGGCGCGGGCACGCCGTTCGCGGCGGAATCGCCACAGCTCGCGGCCGGCTGGCTTGCCGCCGCGCTCGACCAGGTCGCCACCCTGCACGAGCAGAACCTGGTGCCGCACCGCCTGCTTCGTGTCGACGAGGTCGCCGACGACCCCGTGGCAATGGCGGCCCTGATCGGCAGCGCCCTGGGCAGCAGCCTGCCGCCGCCGCCGGCCGGCCTGTTCGGCACCCCGCGCTTCGCCGCCGGCGACTGGCGCCGCTATGCCGACCAGCTTGCCGGTCCCTTTGCCAAGCTGGCGCCGGTCGCACGCCGCCTCGGCTATCCCGAAGCCTGACCACGAGGACATCCCCATGACCGCCACCGCCATGCACATCGCCAGCGAAAGCTTCGACCACGGCCAGCCGATTCCCGCCGCGTTCGCCTTCGGCACGCCCGACGGCCTCGGCGGCAACCGCAATCCGCAGCTGTCCTGGGGCGGTGCGCCGGCGGGCACGCGCGCGTTCGCGCTGCTGTGCATCGACGCGGACGCGCCCACCGACCCGGCGCTGGTCGCCAATGACAGGGTCGACATCCCGGTCGAACATCCGCGCGGCGACTTCATGCACTGGGCGATGGTCGACATCCCGCCGCAGGTCACCTCGATCGAAGCCGGCAGCTGCAGTGACGGCGTCACCAAGGGCGGCAAGCGCACGCCGCCGGGGCCGTCCGGCACGCGCCAGGGCCTCAACGACTACACCGGCTGGTTCGCCGGCGACCCGGAGATGGGCGGCGACTGGTCCGGTTACGACGGCCCGTACCCGCCGGCGCACGACCTGCGCCTGCACCGCTACTTCTTCCGCGTCTTCGCGCTGGATGTCGAGCATCTGGAACTGCCCGAACGCTTCACCGCCGGCGACGTGCTGCGCGCGATGCAGGGCCACGTGCTGGCCGAAGCCGCGACCTGGGGCAGCTACGGCCTGCATCCTTCCCACGCCGCGTAGTGACATGGCCGCGATCCGCAGCCCATGAACCCGCAGCCCGTGAGCCCCAGCCCATGAACCCGCAGCCCATGGACCTCCAGCCCATGAACCTCCAGCCCATGAACCTGTGGGAGCAACTGTCTTTGATTAGTCCAAGGCTGGCTGCCAGGATTTGCCGTCCCTGAGCATGGCGTTGAGCTGTCCCAGGAAGGCGCGCATGCAGGCAACCAAGGCCACCTTGGCGCATTTCC